>CAYHEL010000025.1:0-14193 GCA_964355415.1 uncultured Verrucomicrobiota bacterium
GGTCAACCGGGGCGTCCGTCCCCGTGCGGGCCTGGCTTCGATTCTCCTTGAAGGGAAGCGTCAGCACGACGGAAGCCCCCCGACCGGGTTCACTGACAATGTTCATGGAGCCGCCCAGCACATCGGCGCGTTCGCGGATGCTGAAAAGACCGAACCTGTTTGAGCCGTTCCGAAGCGGATCAAACCCGCGCCCCTTGTCCATGACCTCGACACGAAACCGGCCCCTCCCCGCCGACGCAAACCGGACGGTCGCCGTTCGGAGTCCTGAATGCTTGACCACATTCAAAAGCAGTTCGCGCACAGCGTCGAAAACGAACATTCCAACCTCTTCCGCGACCCGGTCGGAGACCCCCTGCCCCCCGATCTGGACACACAGGTCGAATTTGTTCTTCATGTCCGACGCCAACCACCGCATCGCCATCTTCAATCCCTGTTCGTGCACGACGGGCGGACGAAGGTCAACGGCCAGTGACCGGGTAACGTCAATCGCTTTGTCCAGAAGGCGCCGCACCCGATCCAGGGCCTCCTCGCCCGGCTTCGTCAGGGCGTGATCCCCGAGTTCACCAAGTCTGAACTTGGCCGCCGCCAACCATTGCTGAAGATCCTCATGCAGGACATGGGCGATCCGCAATCGCTCGCGGTGTTCGACCCGAATGATCTCCTCCGCCAAAGCCTGGAGTTTTGCCGTGCGATCCTTGACCTTGCCTTCCAACTCATCCCGGGCCTCCTCCAATTCCTCCTGCAGGGTTTTGTAAGCGGAAACATCATTGAACAAGACAAACACCTTGCTGGCGACGGGGACGCCAAAGATGAACATCGTCTTCATGGCGCCGTCCTTGCAGGTCACCTGGTACTCACTCCCCTTGATTTCCTGGTTTTCAACGAGCGCCATCTGGACATGCCCCATCCAACGCTCAATGACACTCATCCGGTAGCGCTTATTCGGATAGGCCTTTTTCCACCAGTCATCCATCGTGGGAATATCTTCGGGCGAGTACCCAAAGGTCTCAATCGCCTTTCTGTTGATATACTCAATCCGTCCATCCATCCCGACAATCGCCATGGAAATCGGGGACTGCTCAAGGATCTTCCTCAACAAAACCTCACTTTCCCTCATCGACTCTTCGATTCGTTTGAGGGAGGTGATATCGCGGGTGACGACCAGAACGGACCGCACTTTCCCGTTCGCCGAGAGTTCAGGCACACACCGCGATTCGTAATAGCCGACTCCGTTTTTCCCCTGAAAGGTATCCCGCAATTCCAACGGTTTTCCCGTTTGAAACACCTGGCGGATCCGGTCTTCCCAAAGGCTGCGGTAGGGTTCCGGAACACCCGTCTCCCGGATGGTTTTACCCATCAGTTGCCGGGGCTCCAGTCCATGGATGCGCGCTCCCGCCGGATTGATGTAAAGATGGCGGAATGCGCGGTCAAACCGGTCAATGATATCGGGCGAATTTTCAGACAGCGTCCGATAGTCCTCCCTGGTCAGCAGTCCCGGAGCGCGGCTGGAACGGAATGCGCTCATGCCCGCGACCCGTTTCGGCCCGGCGGCATTCCGCCCAACGCGGCATTGGCCCGTGAGTGTAAGAAACGGTTCATATCTCTGATAAAACCACGCTTTCAAATACTTTGAAGGAAGCCCCTTCGCGCCAGGCATGGGAAGGCAACCCGGCCTTCATACTGAGGGACGACAGCGTTTCCTCAACCGTCCACCCCTGTTCGGTCGCGACTTCAGGCAGGTATACCGCCCGACACCCGCCCTTCTCAAGAATGATTCCCTGCTGCCCTAACTTGAAGTCGGCCACGGAGGGAATGTCACGGATCGGACTCAAAACCGAAACATCCACCTCAATGCGTGATAATTCTCCGGTCTGAACGGAACTGAACCGCGGATCATGCAGAGCCGCATTGACGGCATTATTGTGAACGGAGCGATACAAGGCCTCAACAGGGGCCAATGAGCCGATGCACCCCCTGAGATGTCCCCGGATTTTAAGCGTAACAAATGTCGCCGCCTCTTTTTTCAACAGCGGCGTAATCTCATACGGACTGAGATCAAACGCTCCCTTCCGCCCATTGACACACCATTTCAAGGTGTCGTTCGCCATGGCAAACACCGTCTTCCTTTCAGCCTCCGTCAATCCCGGCGTCCAACTCCCGCTTCGATGTTCTTTCACCCTGCGATCCCCCTTCATGGGGGATTACATGCCAGAAGCGGCGGATGATGTCCAGTCCATTGCATCGGATCCCTTTCAAGATTGACATCGGGCTCAGGGGGGTTAATTTTAGTGATGGATGAAGGAGATAGCGTCTTATGCCGATTTACGAATTCTACTGCCGGAAATGCAATACGATCTACAACTTCCTGTCGCGCTCGATCCAGCCCGACAAGAGGCCGAATTGTCCGCACTGTAAAAAAGTGAAACTCGACAAGCAGATTTCCCTGTTCTCCCAGACAGGCCGGGCCAGGGAAGACGCGGGCGGCGAACCCGCCCTCCCCATCGACGAGTCGAAAATGGAGCGCGCCATGGATGCCCTGGCCCGCGAGGCCGACGGCATCAGCGAGGAGGATCCGCGCCAGGCGGCCGGCCTGATGCGTAAATTCTCCAGCATGACCGGCATGGAACTGGGCGCGGGGATGCAGGAGGCGCTCAACCGCCTGGAGGCCGGCGAAAGTCCGGACGCCATCGAAGCGGAACTCGGCGACCGCCTGGAAAAGGAGGATCCCTTCATTCTCCCCGAAAACAAAAACAAGCGGGGCAAGGGCGCCGGCCACCACGCCCCGCGGCGGGACAACACGCTCCATGAACTGTAATCCCGCCCTGCGCACCGAAAATCTCAATGTTCTCGAACTGACCCCGCTCGTCACCCCGCGTGCCTTGAAAACGGAGTTGCCCTCCACCCCGGACATCCTGCAAGCCGTCCTTGAGACGCGCCAGGCCATCCGCGACATCCTCAGCGGGCGCGATCCGCGCCTGCTGGTGGTTGTCGGTCCGTGTTCGATTCATGACCCCAAGGCCGCGCGGGAGTACGCGAGGCGCCTCGCGGGGCTTCGCCGCGAACTTGAAAAGAACCTGCTGATCGTGATGCGCGTCTATTTCGAAAAACCCCGGACCACCATCGGATGGAAGGGCCTGATCTACGACCCCCACATGGACGGATCCGCGGACATCGGGCACGGGCTACGCACCGCCCGCCGCCTGCTACTGGACATCACCGCCATGGGACTCCCTGCGGCCACCGAAATGCTCGACCCCATCGTCCCCCAATACATCGCCGACCTCATCTCCTGGGGCGCCATCGGCGCGCGCACGACGGAATCCCAAACTCACCGCCAGATGGCCAGCGGACTCTCCATGCCCATCGGATATAAAAACGGCACCGATGGAAATGTGCAGGTGGCCGTGGACGCCATGGAATCGGCCCGGCATCCGCACACCTTCCTCGGCATCGACGAGGACGGCCAGACCGCCATCGTCCGCACCCGCGGCAATGAAGAGGGCCACCTGATCCTGCGCGGTTCAAAAGCCGGTCCGAATTTTGACGAGGAAAGCGTCCGGGATGCCTGCCGGCGGATGACCGCCCGCCATCTTCCTCCGGCGGTGATGGTGGATTGCAGCCATGGCAACGCCGGAAAGCAATTCGCCATGCAGGAGACGGTCTGGAATTCAGCGCTCGCCCAGCGTGCCGCCGGGAACACCGCCCTCATCGGCATGCTGGTCGAGAGCCATCTGCTCGAGGGAAACCAGCCCATCCCCGACGATCCCTCCCGGTTGCGCTACGGCGTCTCCATCACCGATGAATGCGTGAATTGGGAAACCACCGAGAGAATGCTGAGAAGGGTGAACAGGGCCGGGTGAGGAGGAAGAGTCGGAGGCGCGCGTTCATTCACTTTTCACGCATCACGCTTCACCCTTAACTTGTAACTCCATGTGCCTGCCAGGCGGATCGGGATCAGTAACGCATTCTGGATATTTGAATACATGTCGGCGGCCATGTATTGGATCGCCTGCCGAGCCGGAAAGGCGCGCGGATCCTCGATGCCCCTGAGGCAAAGCAGGGCGAAAAAGCGGAAAAACATGGATATCAGGAACAGGAGGCAGTGATAGGTCATGGGCAGGCCGAGAAAATCGCCGCGCCAATCCTTCAGCCATCCCGCCAGCGCTCCGCCGAACAACCCGCTGGCCGTCCCCGCCGCCGCCACCACCACGCTGTTCAGGGCAACATAGGCCGTGTTGCGGCCGCCGCCCCGCTCCTGTCGAACCAGTCCCAACAAGATGTTATAGGACGCCAGTTCCACGCCGGGCCAGGCGAAAGCCGCCACCAGAATCCCGAGGTAGGCCGGCATGACGCTGCCCTCCCTGATCACAATCCAAAGCACACCGCCCTGGATCACAAACGCGGTGGCGATCAGCGCCACCGGCTTTCGGCCGAGCCGGTCGATCATCCGGCCCCAGAACGGAACCCCGGCCATCGCCATGACCGTCGTGCAGGTAATCAGAAGAAAGTTGGCCTTGACGTTCGACATATGGGCAACATCAAACGCGTACAGCCAGGAAAACTGTCCCACATAACCGACCGAAAAAGTCATCATCGCCGTGAAACCGAGATAGCATCGAAAGGATCGGTTTCGCAACGGCTCGACAAACAGATTTCTCCACCCGTAATGCTGGTTCCTGTCATGCCCGCCCTGATCGGGAATACGAACAAAGAAAAGGATATCGGCTATGCCGGCCAAGGCCGCCACCGCCAGCAGAAGACTGAGCACCCGGCTCAGGGCGAGGCCGCTCACCCCCTCCGCCCAGTCCAGAATCACGCCCACGGATATCGTCAGAATCAGACTTACGATCTGTCCCGCCTGGATCCGGCGCGACAGGTACCGGCCCCGGATCCGCGAGGGGAGCAAATCAGACAGCCACGAGAACCACGACGGAGCGGTTGTGTGTTGCGCCAACGCCGACACCAACATCAGGGTGATCAACCCCGCCGAACCGCGTTCCACCGACACCAGCCAGGGAAGCGCCGCGATCATCAGCCAGAGAACACGGTGAATCAGGTTGGCCGTTAGAAATACCCTCTTGCGGTGTCCGTAACGCTCCACCAGGAATGAGGCCGGCAACTGGGCAAAGGCCGCGAGGAAGGGGATGGCGGCCAGGATCCCGAATCCGAACTCGGTGACATGAAGGGATTTGGCATACCGCGTCAATGTGGCGCCCGTCGTGATCGACATCCACGCCGCCCCGAAAATCCAGGCGACCAGAATACGTCGCAACACCTCCCGCCGCCCCCATTCACCGGCGCCGTCCGTTCCGTCCGTTAGCCGCTCGTTCACTTCTTGTTCTGTTTGTTGCGGTATTCCGAACTGTTCTTGAGATCGGAACGAATATCCCGTTCAGACCAGCCTTCGCTGAGAAGTTTCGCGCGGTACGTCGCCAGGCCTGCGGCGTCGGGATCCCTGCCCAGAATATCCTGATAGGCCCGGCGCACAATCAGTTCCGCGGCGGCCGGGGTCCGTCCGGCGCGTTCGTCGCTCTTGCGAAGGTCACTGCGCACATCCTGCTCGCTCCAATGATCGTCGATGATCCGGCTCCGATAGGTGCGCAGCCCCGCCTGATCCGGCTCCCGATTCAGAATATCCTGGTACGCGCGACGCACCATGGAATCGGGATCATTTCGATTCCGCCTTGATGGCGACGCGGACTCATCACGGCGACGCGATTCATACCGATCCCGCCCGGATGGCAACGAAGACTCATCGTGGCGGCGCGGTTCAAATCGGTCATCATGATGCCTGTCATTCCGGGATGAATCCGGCGGCTTTGAAAAGGCATTGATGAAAACGTCTGCAATCGGCTCTTCGGCGGACGCCCGGTCCGACGGCACTCCCTGCAACCCCACTCCGATCATGACGGCAAGACTGATGGCACCCTTCATAACTTGGTCTCCCGAAACGGAACGATTGATGATAAAAAAATGAACATCAGGGTTTCTTTGTCGGAGCAGGCGCAAGGGGCTTGGTCGGAACAGGATTCACAGGCACAGGGACGGAAGCAGCGGTGGAAGGCGGCGGGGCCTTCGTCGCAGCCTTGAGGGTAAACTCATTGCCCGGATAGTCCAGGGCCAGTTTTTTCCGGAACTCGGCGCCACGGGGATCCCTCGCTTTGTCAAGGAGTTCGGCCGCCAGAAACAGGGACTCCGGCTGGATCGCCTTCTGGTTTTGAAAAAGGGTGGTTATCTTAATGAAATCGGAGAGGGCGTCCTCATCCTCTCCCATCTTGAGAAACATGTTGCCTCGTTGCAGGTAGGCCGCGCCCACCATCTCGAGTGTTCCCGTTCCTATGACTTTGTCCAGTTCCTTCCTGAGTTGGGCGTTCGCGCCACTCGAAAACAGCGCCTTCCAATACATCCTCTGAAGCGAGGGGGAAACCTGGTCGCGACCGACCACGGAAAATAGGGCCTCCATGGCCGCCACGGCCTTCTTGGCGTCATGGGTCTCGAGGTAAGCCTGGGAAAGCAGTTTCCCGGCCTCCACGTCCCAATTGAGCATCCTGTACTTTTTCACAATGCCCTCAAGGATCGGAATCGCCTGCGTGTACTGGCGGGACTTGACCATGGCTGCCGCCTGGTCGAAATCGGCGGGTTTATCGACCGATACCCTCGCCACCTGGGCACGGGGAATGGGCATCGTGGTATCGCCCGACGTAATCACGTATTCCTGGGCGCCTTCCTTCCATTCCAGTGTTTTGGCTGACAGGGAACGGCCGTTTTTCAGGTAGAGGGTGTTGTCGGCCCTTGCAGAAAATGCCAGGACGCCCACGATCACAAATGCCAGGATGGTTCTACTCGTCATGATCCAGCCTCTCCTCTCTTTATGCCTTCCGATTTCGTCCCTTCGGACGCGCCATCTGAACCCGCGCCACGGCAGCGGTTGGGACAGCCATCCGGCCATCGGAAAATTCGATGACATGCCCTTTTTCAATAAGCCATTGCAACTGTCGTTTCAATTCCGCATCCTTGGGCAAGACCACGACGACCGGCGCGGGAACCTCCCCGTCGGCCGGAACCGGAGCCGTCGCCGGATTCAACGCCGCAACCAATTCGGCCTGCGTACACCCCGGCTTGGATGAAATAAAGTCGAGTATCTCGCGGATCACCTCCACGGTGTGCGCCGGATCAATGGCGTTCGGAGCCACCGAGGTGACAAAGGTATGTCCGCCGGCCGCCTTGAACGTATGCAGCCCCAGGTGCCGGAAGGCCAGCCGCAGAATGACCGACAGTCTCAGCGGGAAACGGGACTCACGCTGCCAGGCCTCCTCAATCACGCGGCGCAGCGGCCCCTGTTCCATGGCATGGGCAATGACCCCGGACACCACCACGCTTTTCGACTCCTTGACGGTCTCAACGAGTCCATGGTCACGGAAATAGGATTCCGCCTCCGAGTACCGGTTGAATGTCACAGCCTTCTCGCCCTCGCCAAAACGGTAAATCGTGACCTTGCGCATCTCCTCTTTCCACTGCTCGATCAACGCCGCGTCATGCATCGTCTCAATGCGTTTCCGGTAGGCGTCCAACGGCATGTCGGGATAGCGGGTGCGGTGGATTTCGGCCACCTTGTCGGTGTAATCATGATAGTTCGGAGGGCCCAGCAGAACGCCGGACAAACCGCATTTTGCCACACAGATAAAATTACCCTTCGGCGATTCTGCCTCCTGTTGTTCCTTGTGGCAGAATTTTTCAAAGTGTTTGGAAAACACATGGGAACTGGCGGCCTCGCGGCTCAGGAAAATGGCCTTGCACTCGGCGCACTGGAAGAACGAAAAATTCTCCAGAGTGGACGGCGTCTCAATTTTAATCAGATAATAGTCCGGTTTGCTGAGAAAGAGCGCCGCCACTTCGAAAAGGGAATAGGCTCGGAATGACTTTGCCAACCGGCCGGCCAGCGGCGCCAGACCGCGCCGTTCGGGCAGAAAGGAAACCTCCAGGGAGGCCAGCCGTTCATCCACCGGTTCCGCAGGCGCGCGGGAGGGTTCGGGCTCGCCCCGCGGCCGATCCCGGAGATTCTGACGGCGGGCGCCGCCCGGACGGCGATCCTGCGAGGAGGGCCGATCTGGACGATCCCGGCGCCGGGAGTCGCCCTCCCGGCCTTCGCCCCGTTCCCGCACGTCGCCTGCGGGCGCCGTGAAGGAACGATGCTCGGGCGGCTGTCGCGCCCAACCGGGGACAAAATTCAAATCAATAACGAGAGAGTCTTTAGTTTCAGGGGTCGATTGAGTCATAGGCGGGCATTATAGGGAGATGGGCGCGATTCTCAATCCCCTTTTTATGGGAGCCTAATCCAGCCGGCTCGTCCACAGTAAAGATTCGAATATCTCGGGGAGTATGATAGTGTTTCCCCATGCGACCAATGGCCTCCCTTTCCAGCATCCTCGTGTTCCTCGGATCCGGCATTCTGCCCGCCCCGGCGCTGGAGATCCGGCTGGCCGCCGATACGCTGACCATCCATGCCGACCAAACCCCGCTCAGCGATATTCTCACACAACTCCAGAATGCCGGGGTGCGCGTTGCCATGGATGATCGCATTGATCCGCTGATCACAGCCGACTTCGAAAGACGCGAGACCGGCGAGGGAATCAAGCGGATCCTGGCGGATTGCGATTACGCCCTGAGTTGGACAACGATTGAGGGACCTGCCGGGAAAATGCGCCGCCTGGCCGAAGTCCTCGTGTACAAACCCGGCGACCGCCGTGCCCTCAAACCCCGTGCCATCCCGGCGCCCGATGTGGCGCGGACCCCGACGTCACAGACGAATTCCATCGCCTGCCTCAAAAATGAAGTCCTCCTCCGCCTGCAACCCGGAGTCACCCGGGAACAGTTCCGCAACCTGCTCATCAAATACGGCGCCCTGGTTTTGGATGGAGTGCCTGCCCTCGGCATTTACCGATTGCGCTTTCCGCCGGGCGCCAATTTGGCTGATGTCTTGAACACGCTCTCCAAGGATCCGCTGGTAAGCCGGGCCGAACCCAACCCGATCTACCGCTCCATCACCCCGATCAAGGCCGGAGAATCAGGAAACGCGGATACTCCCCGTACGCTGACGAGTGGGGGTGGAGCCGCCGTCGCCATTCTGGATTCCGGGTTCACCCCAAGTCCCTCCCTGGATAAAGCGGTGATCGCCTCCCTTGATGCCACGGCTCCCGGGCAGGCCATTACCGATCCGCTCGGGCATGGAACCCAAATGGCATTCCTCGCATCCGGCGCCATCACGCCGTCAGGGGCGGAGACATCAGGTGATGCCGTTTCCATTATTCCCATTCGCACCTTGGACGAAAACGGGAATATTTCAGGTTTTTCCCTGATGCAAAGCATGGTCTTCGCACTGGAGCATGGAGCCAGGGTCATCAGCATGAGTTGGGGGTCATCCCATGAAAGCCAGTTTTTCAATGACTCCATCGCCTATGCCAGGCAACAGGGCGCCATTCTGGTTGCGGCGGCGGGGAACGAACCCACCGGCCAACCTTCTTATCCGGCAGCCTCGCCCGATGTTATTGCGGTTGCGGCGCTTACAGCCGACGGAAACGTCTGGGATCAATCCAATTACGGGCCATTCGTAAAATTTGCCGCGCCCGGATTTGCCACTTTGCCGGTGGGATACAAGGGGGCGGCGGGACTCTATGGGGGCACCTCGATATCCGCGGCTTATACGGCGAATGTGATTGCGCAATTTCTGCAGGCACATCCGAAGGCGGGCGCGGCGGAGGCGATTCATGCCCTGACGAAATCCCTGTCATCCGCGCCTGCCGCCGCAGGCACCGTGCATCCCGAGATCCCGCGCTTCAATAATGCCGCCATTTCAGCGTATTTAAAATATTGATCATGAGACTATACTTTTCAGAACGGATTCAGTATAGTCCTGGGAGAGTTGGTTGACGAAGAAGCCGGTGGGGTTTGCCAAAAGCAGCCAGTAAAGTCCGACGTATTTCGATCTTCCTCCTTAAATGGGTCTGTGTTGGACCCCTTTCCATAGGAGCCAGAAAGCAAAAGAACGGATCCGTGAGTACTCCAAGAGGAGATCGAAGATGGGTAAGAAACTGTATGTCGGCAACTTGAGTTATGGGGTCACGAGCGAAACCCTCCAGCAGGTGTTTTCCGCGCATGGAAAAGTGGATTCAGCGGACGTGATCATTGACCGGATGACCGGTCGCGGCAAGGGCTTCGGCTTTGTCGAGATGAGCACCGAGGCGGAAGCCACGGCGGCCATTGCGGCCACGAACGGTCAGGATTTGGAAGGTCGCGCCATGATCGTGAATGAAGCGCGTCCCCCTGCCCCCCGCGTGGGCGGTGGCGGCGGCTTCGGCGGTGGTGGTGATCGCGGCGGGTTCGGCGGCGGCGGCGGCGGCGGTGATCGCGGGAGCCGTGGCGGCTTCGGCGGTGGCGGCGGACGTGGCGGTAGCGGCGGTAGCCGTGGCGGCTTCGGTGGCGGCGGCGGACGGCGCTAAGTCGACTCCACATTGAGTGACCAGAAGGAACCGGTGAAAGCCGGTTCCTTTTTTTTGTTCCCGCAACCCAATCCCTCTCCCGCCACTACGCACTTATAAATAGTCAAAAATCCTTTTGCCTGCTATTGTTTCGAGCCAATTTCAAGAATTGAGGGAGAGACTTCCGATGGCATCAAATACATGCAAAACAGAGAACGATGATTCACCCGTGATCCCGGCGGCGGATCTGCTTGTCGAACCCACGGAAAGCATCCGCCACTTCTTCAAACCCGAGGACTGGGTCGCCTCCCTGCTGACGACGCTCGTTGCGGGCCTGGCCTTTTTTTATTACATGGCGCCTGAAGTAACCCTTCAGGATTCCGGCGAACTGGTCACCGGCGCGTTCACCTTTGGCGTTCCCCATCCCCCGGGCTATCCGCTCTGGGCGCTTCTGGGCTATCTCTGGAGCCATTTCATCCTTCCCTTCGGAAACCCGGCCTGGCGCATCGGAGCGCTCTCGGCCGTCACCGGGGCGCTGACCGTCGGCGTCATGACCATCATCATGACCCGCAGTCTGCGCCTGCTCCTGCATTCCCTGCCATGGGGCGATTCCGTTGACGAACGCCTTCAGCATTGGATGGCGCTCTTCATCGGCGCCGCCTGCGCGCTTCTCTTCGGATTCAACCGCGGCGTCTGGCTGTGGGCCTGCGTCTCTGAAATGCGCGTGCTGAATGTGTTTTCCTTTATCCTGACGAGTTGTGTCTTCTTTGCCTGGATGGTGCAACCCCACCGCCGCGGCTTCCTGTATGCGATGTTGTTGATTTTCGGACTGAGTCTATCCAACCATCAGACCATCGCCGTCATGGCCGTCCCCTTCGCGGTGGGCGTCTTTCTGGTGGGTCTGGATCGCTTCATGGAGGCCCTGAAGAAATCGCCGGGGAGTGACGGCCGGTTCGGATTGTTCATGAGAACCCAGTCGAATTTCGCGGAACTGGGGATTGCCGGACTGTTGAGTATCATGGTCGGGCTCATCATCTGGGCGTGGCTCACCACGCCGACCCCGAAAGCCATGTTCAACAGTTCCACCTTCTGGCGGGGGATCATCGCCGGAGCCGTTGGCGTCGCGGGACTCATCGTCGCCCGAACAACCCTGTGGTGGAGTCTCCGTCGGGCCCTGTTTGCGGCGGGCATGTTCATGACCGGCGTTTCCGTCTATATCTATATGCCCTTTGCCGCCTGGACGAATCCGCCCATGAACTGGGGCTATGCCGCCACCAAGGAAGGGTTCGTACACGCTGTGACACGCGGCCAGTACGAAAAGATCCATACCGCCAGTTTCTTCAGCCAGGAGTTCTTCCTCAAAATCAAACTCTTCATCGAGGCCATGGTCAACCAGTACTCGCTACCCCTGACGTTGCTGGGTTTGGTCACGCCCGTCGTCATCCTCTACCTGTGGCCCCGGTGCAAACCCCGCGGCCGATCCTGGATGGTGTTCGTCTGGGCCGCCTTCCTGATTTCCAGCCTCGGACTGTTGACCATCATCAACCCGAAACTGGATCGGCAGGATCAGGAAATCAATATCAAGTTCTTCGCGCCGGCCCACGGCTTTTACGCCATGCTGATCGGATATGGCATTGCCGTGATATTCAGTTTCATCGCCTGGCAACGGAGAGTCCTGGGCGGTTGGCTGGTTCGCCTCGCCTGCATCGCCCTGCTTGCCATGCCCCTCATCACCTGGAAACAGAACCTGTCGCTCTGCAACCTGCGCGGCCATGATTTCGGCTATCTTTTCGGTTATCTGATGTTCAAACCGGGCAACGGATACCCCGACATGGACAGGGACTCGGTTCTGTACGGCGGCACCGATCCGGGCCGTTTTGTGCCCACCTACATGATCTTCTGCGAAAGCCGTGTGGCGCCCAAGGATCGTTTCCGCGACAAGGATTTCGACCGGTCGGATGTTTATATCATCACGCAGAACGCCCTGGCCGACAACACCTACATGAGTTACATCCGCGACCATTATGATTTCACGCGGCCCAAAAATAACGGCCCCTTTCAGAAACTCCTCCACCGCGACCGCACCTATCCGGTTCAACCGATCCATATCCCCAGCGCCGAGGACAACAACCGGGCATTCCAGGAATACGTGCGGGATGTGCAGACCGGCAAGATCCCGGCCAGCGCCGACATCAAGGTCGAAAACGGCCGCGTCAGCGTCCAGGGAGTCGGCGGCGTCATGACCATCAACGGCATCCTGGCCCGCTGGATCTTCGACAAAAACAAGGACAAACATGCCTTCTATATCGAGGAAAGTTATGTCATCCCCTGGATGTACACGTTCCTGACCCCCTACGGCGTCATCATGAAAATCGAAAAGGATCCGGTCCCAAGTCCCCAGGAAAATCCGCAGCGCTGGGCGGAGATTACAAAACGCGACCGGCAATATTGGGACAAACTGAGCAAGGATTTCCTGGCGCGCGAGGAATTCCGACGGAGTTCGGACGCCAAGAAATCCTTCTCGAAAATGCGCTCGGCCATTGCCGGACTCTATTCCGCGCGCGGGCTTCTGGGTGAGGCCGAATACGCCTTCAAGCAATCCCGCGATCTTTGCCCCGAAAGTCCCGAGGCCTGTTTCCGGTTGTCCGATTTATACATGCGGCAACAGCGCTACAGTGAGGCGGCCAAGGTGATGACCGACTACCTGGTTCTCGATCCCTACAACCGGAACGCCGCCAATTTCCTCAGTGCCATCCAGAGCGCCGACAAGGACAATACCCGGCGCAAGGAACTCGAGGCCCTTATGGGTAAGGGACAACTCGACTTCGGAAAAGCCATGGATCTGGCGACGGTGTATCTCAGACTCGGCATGGAAGGACAGTTCCAGGGCCTGACACGCGGACTCATTGACAGCGCCAACATGCCCCCCGAGGCGAGTCTGACCGTGGCCCGTTTCTTCGAGGCCAATAAACGGTGGGATCTGCAGGTCTATGCGCTTCAAAAATATCTGACACGGGAGCCCAAAGCCTTCAAGAGTTGGATCGATCTCGCCTATACGCAGTTGACCCTGAATAAACCTCAGGATGCCTTTGCCTCCCTGAAGAAGGCCGTCGAGACCGGCGGCGAAGTCACACGCTCCCTGCTCCGGAATGATGCCCGGTTTGCCCCCCTGCGCGACGCCCCTCCTTTCAAGGCTCTCGTTCCGCCTTTAAAGATCGACCCCGGGAATTATCCCCTTATGAATCCAAGATTTTAAGACGCCATGAATCCCTCTCCCGGACTCGTTGCCAGAATCGGACTCGCCGCCCTGATCGTAATGGCGAACTCGTCTCTCCGCGCTGCGCCGCTTCCGAAGTCGCAGATTTCGGGTGATGCCAAGTGGGTGGTGCATCTGGACATGGAGCAGTTTGCGCCGTCTCAGACCTGCCGGTTTCTGATGGGGGGAAAGAGCGGCTCACAATCATTTCAGTCCATCTTGAAGCACTATCAAACGCTGCTTGGGGTGGATCCCTTGAGGGATATTTCAGGCCTGACACTGTATGGCACGGAAATCACCGGTAACCGCGGAACCGCCCTGATCAGTGGGGCCCTGAACCCCCGCGCCATCACGAAGCAGTTCAGCTCATACCCCCAGTACGGCGCCAGGATCCACGGAAGACTGACCCTGCATTCCTGGCTCGACAAGTCCACCGGCCGACCCTTGTGGGCCTGTTTCCAG
>CAYHEL010000026.1:0-14024 GCA_964355415.1 uncultured Verrucomicrobiota bacterium
GAGTTTGCGGAGCGCCTCTTTTTTGTCGGCCTTGAAACGCGTGATCCCGCTGGCCTCCTCGAAAATCTCACGGCGGTCCTCGGGGCGGGAACTCAACACCTGGTCAATACGGCCCTGCTCCATGAGGGAATAGGAGGAGGTGCCGATGCCGGTATCCATGAAAAGCCGCTGGATGTCCTTCAGGCGGCAGGGCGTCTTGTTCATGAAGTACTGGCCTTCGCCCGAACGGAATACGCGGCGGGTGACGGTCACCTCGTGGTAATCCGTTCCCAGGGTTTCTTCGCAGTCCGCAAAGGTGATGCTGACTTCGGCCATGCCGACGGGTTTGCGGGTGTCGGTGCCGTTGAAAATACAGTCTTCCATTTTCGATCCGCGCAACGCCTTGGCGCTGGTTTCTCCCAGCACCCAGCGCACGGCGTCGGAAACGTTGCTTTTCCCGCAGCCGTTCGGGCCGACGATGGCGGTCATGCCGGGTTCAAAGGCCAACACGGTTGAATGGGCGAAACTCTTGAACCCGACCATTTGAATGGATTTCAGATACACCGGCTTACTCCTGATAAACGGCTCATCCGCGAGCCGAAGAACGAGCGGTAACACATATCATCCCCTCTGTTCCTCATCAATCAGAATTGTGCAGCGTTGACATCGAAGGTTGGAATATGATACCTGACTTAGCTGTCTTATCCAGAGGAGTCCAACAGCGCCTATGCCGGAAGAAATTAAAGATGATGTGATTCGAATTGATGGCACCGTTGTCAAGGTTTTGCCCGCGACGATGTATCGGGTGAAGCTGGAAAACGGCCACGAGATTCTGGCTCACATCTCCGGTAAGATGCGCAAGCATTTCATCCGTATTACCTCCGGTGACAAAGTCACCGTCGAGATTTCCCCCTACGACCTGACCAAGGGTCGGATTACCTACCGCCACAAAACGTGATCCCGGCGGGATCGGGTCTAATGCTATTGGTTGTCTGTTATCAGGGAATTCCCTATTAACGAAGAACCCATATCCGGCAATTCTGTCTTTATTCTATTTTTCAAAACCTTGACCCATATCAAGGTTCTTTAATCGTTGCCGTGCATAATAAGCCGCGTCACGAGGACAAAGACGGATACAAACAAACCGAAAAAGAAAGCAGGAGATAATCATGAGCAGCATGTTTTGTTACCAGTGTGAACAGACCGGCAGAGGAACCGGATGTGTGGAATTCGGGGCCTGTGGCAAGGATCCCGAAACCGCCGCCCTCCAGGATCTCCTGATCTATGCGGCGCAGGGAATCAGTCAATATGCCCACCGGGCCCGGATATTGGGTGTCATCGATCATGAGGCCGATGTGTTTGTCATGGAGGCCTTGTTCACAACTGTCACCAATGTGAATTTCGATGTCAATCGTCTCACGGGACTCATCCGCCAGGCCGAATCGGTCAAGGACAGTTTGCGCAAGGAATATGAGGCGGTCTGCAAGGGACGGGGATGCGCCAGTGAAAAACCGCAAGGGCCCGCTCTGTGGAAGCCCGCGCCGACCCTCGAGGGCCTGATTGATCAGGGAGAAAAACACTCCCCCGAGAACCGGGTATCCTCATTGGGCGCCGACATCGCCGCAACGCAAGATCTGATCCTACTCGGTCTCAAGGGCACGGCGGCCTACGCCGACCATGCCATGCTCCTGGGCAAAGAGGATGAATCCTTCTACGCGTTCATGCACGAAGTTCTGGATTATCTCCTGAAACCGAACCCGACGATGGACGAATTGCTTCGATATGCGCTCAGAACGGGCGAAGTGAACCTGAAAGTCATGGAATTGCTCGATGCGGCCAACACGGGCGCCTATGGAACTCCGGAGCCCACGCCGGTACGAATCACCCCCGTCAAGGGCAAGGCCATCCTGGTCTCGGGGCATGACCTCAAGGATCTGGATTTGCTGCTCCAGCAGACCGAAGGCAAGGGGATCAACATCTACACCCACGGTGAGATGCTTCCCGCGCACGGCTATCCCGGACTGAAGAAATACAAGCACCTCGTCGGCAACTACGGCGGGGCCTGGCAGGACCAGCGCAAGGAGTTTGATGCCTTCCCCGGCGCCATTCTAATGACCACGAACTGCATCCAGAAACCCAAGGATACCTACAAGGCCCGCATCTTCACGAGCGGTCTGGTGGCCTGGCCGGGTGTGGATCACATTGCCGATGGCCATTTCAAACATGTGATTGACGCCGCCCTGGCGGCGCCGGGGTTTGCCGCAGATGAACCAGAGAAAACCATTCTGGTTGGCTTTGGACACGGGGCGGTTCTGGGCGTGGCCGGTACGGTCATCGAAGCCGTAAAATCAGGCGCGCTGAAGCGGTTCTTCCTGATTGGCGGTTGCGATGGCGCAAAGTCGGGGCGCAATTACTATACCGAGTTTGCCCAGGCTGTGCCGCAGGATTGTATCGTTCTGACCCTGGCATGCGGGAAGTTCCGGTTCAATAAGCTCGATTTCGGGACTCTCGGCGGGTTGCCGCGTCTGCTTGACATCGGGCAGTGCAACGATGCCTATTCCGCCATCAAAATCGCGACTGCGCTCGCCGGGGCCTTCAACTGCACGGTGAACGACCTGCCGCTATCCATGATCCTGTCCTGGTACGAGCAGAAAGCGGTGTGTATTCTGCTGACGCTGCTCCACCTCGGAATCAAGAATATCAGGTTGGGCCCGAGTCTGCCGGCGTTTGTGACTCCCGCAGTGCTTAAGGTGTTGGTGGACAACTTTGCCATCAAGCCAATCACAACCGTGGAAGCCGATCTCAAGGCCGCCCTGGCGGGTGCTTAATTCAGAACTCGAAAATGAACCCGTTTGTGGTGGATGGGAGAGATCGGTGATTGTTTGATTTTGGATCAGTGGCGTCCCTCCGGGGCGCCACTGAACGTAATTCTATTTGCAATAGATAACAGTTGTGATATCTTTCAGATATGAACTACGACGACATTGCACAACTTACCGGGGGGATGCCGTGCTTTGATCTGGCGTTGCTGGCGCAGGCGTTCGATGACCGACGGGAGGCGATTCGGGTCCAACTCTCGCGCTGGATGAAGCAGGGCAAGGTGATCGGGCTGCGGCGCGGGATGTACACGCTCTCCGAGATCTACCGGCGCGCGCCACTGAATCCTGCCGTACTGGCAAACTCGTTGTGCCGGCCATCCTACCTCAGCGGCTTGTGGGCGCTGGGCCACTATGACCTGATTCCGGAACGCGTCGTCCGGTTCACCAGTGTGACTCCGCGTGTTCCGCGCCGGTTCGAGAATCCCTTCGGCGTCTTTGACTATCGCAACATCAAGCAGGAGTGTTTCTTCGGATTCGCGTCCAGAAACGTCGGGGGCCAGGAGTTCCTGGTCGCCGAGCCGGAAAAGGCACTGCTGGATCACTGGCATCTGAACGAGGGGGAGTGGACTCCGGAACGGCTGGATGAAATGCGTTACCAACATATTGCGCAGGTTGACGTGGAGCGGCTTCATACTTACGCCCAACGGTTTCGGAGCCCGCGCCTCGATCGGGCCGTCCAACGGTGGCGCCTGCTGACAACCGACGCGGAGAAGGGAACGGTGGATCTATGAAAGAGGAAGCCTTGGCATTGGTTCGCGGTGTGTCGGATCCGGGACAAGCACTGAACCGGCTTCGGGAATATCTCCAAGCCTTCGTGTTGCGCTCGTTCCACGAGAGCGAGGCGTTCCGACCTCTCGCCTTCGTCGGCGGAACGGCACTGCGCTTCTTGCACAACCTGCCGCGCTTCTCGGAAGACCTCGACTTCTCGCTGGTCACGTCCGCAGGCTACGCAGGGCAGGAGTGGATGGCCAAGGTGAAGCGGGATTTGACGCTGGCCGGGTTTAACCCCGAAGTGACCTGGAACGACCGCAAAGTCGTGCATACGAGTTGGGTGCGCGTGGCCGGGCTCCTGCATGACGCGGGCTTGTCGGCGATGCCGGATGAGAAGCTCGCCATCAAACTGGAGATCGACACACGGCCGCCGACGGGGGCGCGATGCGAACGCCGGGTGGTGACCCGGCATGTCACCTTCCTGCTCCAATACTACGATCTGCCATCGCTTCTGGCGGGAAAACTCCATGCCGCGATCACCCGCAAGTACGCCAAGGGGCGGGACTGGTACGATCTGGTGTGGTATCTCTCGCAACGTCCGCCGGTGACACCGAATCTGTCCTTGCTGCAAAACGCGCTGGACCAGACGCAGGGTGCGGGGCGCCACAACGCGCAATCCTGGAGAGAATTGGTGCGTGAACGGTTGGCCACGTTGAATCTGCAAGCCGTCGGCGACGATGTCAGCCCCTTTCTGGAGCGGCCACAGGATGCGGCCCTGTTGAACCGTGACAATCTGGAAGGACTGTTGCGAGGTGAGGAACAAACGAAAGTCATATTGGATGGTATGGCGAGGGGCGGCGACGGTCACAACGAGAGTACTTTGACATGATCCTTTGCCGCCCCAATACCCGTTTGCCGCCCTGTTGCGCTATTGGGACGCGTGGCGACGGGGGATTCCCGAAGCGGAGCGCCCCTGCCCCCGAAAAGTTTGCCTTGCGACAATATCGCGGAGAAATCCGCAACGCCTGGTATAGGAAAATCGCCGACGTGGCGCCGATGCACAGTATGTGGTTCTCGCCTCTGAGCGGCAGGCCTCAAGTGTGTCTGATATAGTCTGTCTCGAATGTCCCGCGGTGGCCAGGCGGCTTGGCAACCATGCGGAATCGACGAAATATATTTTTCTTGATCCAGATCAAGGACGGGACACCGGGAATGACCTATTCTGGAGCCGAAAGAGTGAAGAAAGGAGAACCTTGTGAAACGGAAAATAATCAAAATTGATGAAGGATCGTGTACGGGGTGCGGGCTGTGTATTCCAAACTGCCCTGAGGGCGCGATCCAGTTGATCGATGGCAAGGCCCGGTTGATCAGCGACCTGTTCTGTGACGGACTGGGGGCCTGCCTGGGGCATTGTCCTGAGGGCGCCATAACCATTGAGGAACGAGAGGCGGAAGCCTACGATGAAACCAAGGTCATGGCGAATATTATCAAGGCCGGTCCCAATACGATCAAGGCTCATCTTGAGCATCTTCGCGATCATGGCCAGAACGAGTTCCTGGCTCAGGCGATCCAAGTGCTGAAGGTGAAAAGTATTCCCAATCCACTGGAGACGATTCCCGTAAACCCGGCGCCCGGCCCTCACGGGCATGGGGGCGGTTGTCCGGGATCCCGGGCCATGAGTTTTGAGAAACCGGCGGGCGACGCTGGCAGCGAGAAGGGAACGCGGCCCTCCCAGTTGACACATTGGCCGGTGCAACTGCATCTGATATCGCCACAGGCGCCGCATTTTCAGGGGGCTGACCTTTTGTTGGCGGCGGATTGCACGGCCTTCTCCCTCGGGGATTTCCACAAGGACTACTTGAAAGGGAAGACGCTGGCTATCGCGTGTCCTAAACTTGACGATGGACAGGAGTCCTATGTGGAGAAGATCCGCGCGCTGATAGACGAGGCCAAGATCAATACGCTGACGGTTATGATTATGCAGGTGCCATGCTGTTCTGGCTTGCTACGTCTAGCCAAGGAGGCGGTCAGTCAGGCGACCCGGAAGGTTCCCGTAAAATGCATCGTGGTCGGATTACAGGGAACGATCCTGAAAGAGGAATGGGTGTAGTCGTGAGACAGTGGGCAGAAGAGGGAAAGGGCAGGAGGTGGGCATGAATGGTTTGAATGAATACAGCGGCAAGGCGATTGAGTTGGCGGCTGCGGTGGACTATGCGAATGGATCGGTGGTCAGTAAGACGATTCTTGACAAGAAAACGGGGACACTGACGCTGTTTGCCTTCGACAAAGGGCAGGGGCTCAGTGAGCATACCTCGCCTTACGATGCCACAGTCCAGATTCTGGATGGAGAGGCTGAATTGACGGTGGGTGGGACGCCGCATGTCGTCAAGGCCGGTCAACTCTTCATCATGCCGGCCACGGTGCCCCACTCTTTGAAGGCCGTTGTGCGGTTCAAGATGCTGTTGATCATGATTCGCTGAGAAAACGCGGACTTGAAATGGTGTCTGGAACGGCGTATTGTATGAAAACACATGGTACGCCGTTTATTTAATAAGATTAAGCATCATATATCACGCCTGGGCCGCAAGACCGTCGAACCCGTTGCCAAACCCAAGGCCCATGCCGCCCCGGCGGCTCCCGCGCCGTCTCGGACCGCGGGACACAAATCAAACCCAACTCCGCCAAAACCGGCACACCCTCACCCGACCCCGCACCGTCCGGCGGCCAAGCCCCCGGCCCCGCCTGTCAAGAAATGGGCGGTAGCCGATTACGTCGTGCAGCCTGTCGAAGGCAAGACCCGGTTCCACGACCTGGATATGCCGGAGCAGATCATGCATGCCGTTGACGATCTTGGCTTTCAGTTTTGCACTCCCATCCAGGCGTTGGCGATTCCCCCTTCCCTGGAGGGGCGTGATATCACGGGCAAAGCCCAGACGGGGACAGGCAAGACGGCCGCTTTTCTCATCGCCATCTTCACGCATTTTCTGCGCACTCCCCGCAAACGGCCCTCCAAACTTGGCGCACCCCGCGCCCTGATCTTGGCGCCGACACGCGAGTTGGTGATCCAGATCGAAAAGGATGCCCATGATATTGGAAAATACTGCGGATTCAGCATTTTGGGAATCTATGGCGGTATGGATTACGATAAACAGCAGCGCAAGTTACAGGAGGTGAGTCCCGAAATCATGGTGGCCACACCCGGACGCCTCCTGGACTTCCGCCGTGGCGGACTCCTGGACCTGAGTCACGTCGAAGTGTTGGTCATCGATGAGGCCGACCGGATGCTCGACATGGGGTTCATTCCCGATGTCCGGACGATTGTCTATTCCACGCCACCCAAGGAGAACCGGCAGACGTTGCTGTTCAGCGCCACCCTGACGGAAGACATCCTGCGCCTGGCGGCGCGTTGGACCAACAAACCGGTCGAGATTGAGATCGAGCCTGAAAAGGTGACCGTGGACAATATCAAGCAGGTGGTCTACACGGTGCCGGCGGACAGGAAGTTTGCCTTGTTCTATAATCTGTTCCAGCGCGACAACCCCGAGCGGTTGCTCATGTTCTGCAACCGGCGCGACGAAACCGAACGGGTGCTGGGGTATATGGCGCGTTGCGGGATCAGCGCCGAAATGTTGTCCGGCGCGGTGCCGCAACGCAAGCGTTTATCGGTTCTTGAGGCCTTCCGGGAAGGCAAGATTCGCGTCCTGGTCGCCACGGATGTCGCAGGCCGCGGGTTGCATGTGGATGATATCAGTCATGTCATCAACTACGACATCCCGCTGGATGCCGAGGATTATGTGCATCGGATCGGGCGTACGGGTCGTGCCGGGAAGAACGGGACGGCATACACGTTTGCTTGTGAGAATGAGGCGTTTTCAATGCCGGAAATTGAGAAGTATATCGGGCGTCCGCTGGATTATGAGAACCCGGAACCGGCATTGCTGGTGATGCCGCCCGGAGTCGGAAGCAGTCCGGCCCGGACTTCGCATGCCAGGCAGGCGTTCGGCAGGCCCCAGGGGCGTGGTTCCTTCGGTCGGCGCCCTCCGCGCCGCTCATAAATGGAGGTCAGGACTTTTTACAGAGGAGACGATCATGGGATATTCGCCCTTGGATTATCGTTACGAGACCATGCGCTATGTCCGCTGCGGGCGTAGCGGGATAAAACTCCCGGCCATTTCCCTTGGTTTGTGGCACAATTTTGGCGATGTCGATGTCTTCGAAAATGGCCAGGCCATGGTGCGCAGGGCGTTCGACCTTGGCATTACGCATTTTGACCTGGCGAACAACTATGGCCCGCCACCTGGATCAGCGGAGTCGGTTTTCGGCCGTTTAGTCCGGAAGGATCTGAAACCTTACCGCGATGAGTTGATCATTTCCTCCAAGGCCGGGTACCGGATGTGGCCGGGCCCCTATGGCGAATGGGGGTCACGCAAGTATCTCGTCTCTAGCCTGGATCAAAGCCTGAAACGCATGGGCCTGGATTATGTGGATATCTTCTACCACCATCGTCCGGATCCGGAGACCCCTCTCGAGGAAACGATGGGAGCGCTGGATTATATTGTGAGGAGTGGACGGGCCTTGTACGTCGGAGTGTCCAATTATCAGCCGGAGCAGGCCCAGTCTGCCATCAAGTGCTTGCGAGCCCTTGGGACGCCGTGTCTGATCCATCAACCGTCCTACAATATGTTCAACCGGTGGGTTGAAAATGGATTGCTGAAAGTGTTGTCCGACGAAGGGGTGGGCTGTATAGCCTTTTCCCCTCTGGCGCAGGGACTGCTGACCGACAAGTATCTATCCGGTATACCGGATGGATCCCGCGCCTCCAAGCCGCATGGGTTTCTCAAGCCGGCGCAGATTACGGAAGCCAAACTGAATCAGGTTGGCCGGTTGAATGAGTTGGCTAAAAAGCGGGGACAAAGTCTGGCGCAGATGGCAATTGCATGGGTTCTTCGCCACTCGGTCATGACCTCAGCCTTGATCGGGGCGAGTCAGGTTGCTCACATTGAGGAAGCGGTGGGGGCCCTTGCCAGCCCGGATTTCTCGGAGGAAGAGTTAATCGCCATTGAGAATTGTCTCAAAAATTGAAACCTCTTGTTATTTTGTGTACAATAAAAGGTCAGTGAAAACCGTTTTATCAATAGTGAGATTGTTGCGGCAACGCTCAGGGCAGGCTACGGTTGAGTATGTGGTCATTGCCGGGATGTTGCTGGCCACCGTGGCCATTATGATGGTTTTTCTGGGAACATTTCGTGAGTATGGGAACAGGGTGCTGGAGCTGGTTGGTTCTGAATATCCATAAGGAGAACGGGAATGAAGAAAAACAGGAAAAGCGGGCAGGGAATGGTTGAGTATATTGTCATCGTCGCGATTATCGCGCTCGCCGCGATCGCGATATTTGGCGTGTTTGGCGACACTATTCGGGCCAAGGTGAGTGGCGGTGTGACGGAATTAGGCGGAGACACCACAAAAGCCGCTGCCGCGCTCAAGACCGACTCTGCGCAGTATATGAAAGACTTGAAATAAGCCCTTCCTACAAGGAGGTCAGGTCGTGATGCTGCGATCCCTCAGATCGCGGGGGATGCGTGTTGTGCGCGTACTCCCCCGTCGTGGTCGGTCAGGTCAGGGGTTGATTGAATCCTGCATCGTCATGGCGGTTGTCTGTCTTGTCTTTTTTTGCGTTTTCCAGATTTCACAGTTGTTTGCCGCCCAGGAGGTTTTGGATTATGCGGCCGGGCGGGGCGCACGAGCCCGTACGGTCGGATTCAATAGGTTCATGGTGTATAAGACTATCCGGGTCGGCGCCATTCCCAATGCCGGTCTGTTAGTCAATCCGGCTCACCAGGGAGGTCCTGCGCAGGATCACGCCATGGAAGTCGCCCGGATTCCCCTCTATCTTGGCGCTCAAAATTATCTGCAACTGAAGGCCATTCTCGATTACAGGGATTGGGATTCAATCCGTGGCGGGGCAAGCACGTCTCTGGGTAATGGAACCCTGATGATAAGGGTCGAACAGGATTATTACCTGACGAACAATCCCCTCCACCGTGCGTTTTACGCCGGCGATTACGTGCCGCTCAGCGGAACCAATACGCTTGACGAGCATTTCCCCCTGTACATGTATGATAGCGGGTGGTGACCCATGCAAGGCGCAGAATGAACACTCTGTTGACAAAAAAGTCAGGGCAGGCCCTTCGACAGTGCTCAGGGCAGGCCCTTCGACAGTGCTCAGGGCAGGCCCTTCGACAGCGCTCAGGGCAGGCCATGATTTTCGTCATTTTGGTTGTGGTGATTTTATCCTTTGTGGCGCTTTTCAACTTTGACTTGCACAAGGTGATCTACGTCAAATCGTTAAGCCAGAATGCGGGCGATGCCTCCGCGCTGGCCGGTGCGCGTTGGCAGGCCATCACGCTGAACCTTATTGGCGATCTCAATGTGATGCAGGCGGTTGCCCTGACCCAAGGGGATACCAACCAGGCGTCGGATATTAATGATCTTCAGGCACGACTGTGTTACGTCGGCCCGATGATTGGTCTTGAGGCGGCCCAGCAGGCGGCCAAGAATAATGGAATTTTTAACAACGACCGTTTTGCCGCGATACTCGAACAACATGCCAATGATGTGTTGAATGTGTACCCCATGATCGGGAGCAACGGTCGCATGATGTTTCCCGAACCCTATCCGGGTTGCTGGAAGGAATATGCGGCGATGATCGAGACCATCGCCCTGCATGGAGTCGCCGTCGCGCCTGACAATGCCCGTTTGTATTCCGACATAAGCGGGGGACACATGTTGCTGAATCCCGACTTCTATGATGCGGTGGCGGGTTCGGAATGGTGCTGGTTTTTTCATCATGCCTATAGTCTTCTCCAGACTTATGTAGATTTCCATTCCTGGCCCCCGTTGCCCCAGGTTATTCCCCAACCCGATCCGATCAACTGCGAATACTTCGGCTTGGGATTGATCAAGCGGGACTTGATCGGGGATGCGCGGGCTGTCGATATGATGAATCAGGCCCGGGACGCACGGGGTCTGTCCCCTGTCGTCATCGATTCCGCTGTGGGGGGTATGATCTCGTCCTGGTATTCGTATGATCCGGCGTGGTGGGGGACATGGGATGCCCTCTCTCCCTACGGAAATGACCCCTTTCCTGTCACCGGTCTCGTGAAGTCCCAGTATGACTACACCGGCGCCGATGCCGTAACCCGTGTCTTGTCCGAGGCCTCGCGGTTGACGCCGGGGTCGAACCCGAACCGATCATTCCTGAACTGGAACCAAAATACCGCCACGTCGCCGCCCATCAGCAGCCCCATCACATGGACGGCCGCCGCCAAGCCATTTGGTTATCTGGAGGTTGATGGCCAGATGATTAAGCCCAACGAGTACGGGTTGGTCATTCCCGCATTCCGGGATGTTCGGCTCATTCCGATTGACGCCTCATCGGGATCCTCGGGGGGCGCTTTTGATCTGGGATGGCGCGATCACGTTGATAACCATCTGCAGGGTTACATGATCTCCGGGCCGACCGTGAATGGTTGCTGGTATTGTCAGCAGTTGGTGACTTGGGAAAACCCGGTGTTCCGGCAAACGGGCATTGCGTGGCTGAGGGTAAACAGCGCGAGTTGCCAGTTGCGTGGTGGCGGCGGGGGCGGCGGCGGGGGCGGCGGCGGAGCCAGGCGGGGGCATTGAAGAGTTCAGATTTGAGGGGAAAGGAGGGTTGAACATGAGGAGAAAAAGTGGACAGGCCCTGGTTGAGTTGGTGGTGGCGCTGGTTGTCTTTATGGTGCTGTTTGCAGGCATCATCCAGGTCTCCCGGCTTGGGATTCATCAGTCCAGAGCCATGGGCGAGGCCCGTCGTCTGGCGGGAGTGAAATCCATGCTGGATGTCTCCTCCTTCGAGAATCCCCTTTTTATCGAGGCCGTTACGAAGGGGCCGGACAACACCTCCTATTCCCGCGATGACGACTCCATCACGGGGAATCCGGGAGTATTTACCAACGGGATTACCCAGTATTCGCATCCTGGGGACTTGAATCGGTTCAGGCCGGGCAATCCGGTGTCGGTGATCGATGGCAGTATCAGTCCGCAGACCATGTTTGGACTGGTGCATGGAGAAGCCACTGACCGGGTTGATTTGATGCCGGTCATCAGTCAAATGGTTTACCGGGCGGATGCGGTTGAGGTGCGGGGCGTTGCCTGGATGACGTGGACGAAGGGAATCTATTGATGACACGGCGGGGACGATACGGAGTCGTGATTCTGACGGCGCTTGTGCTGGCGTTGTCCGCGGCCGTCATACAGGCGCGTGTCTTCGTAAGCGGAGGGGGCGTAAGGGGCGATTTGTCCAATCCGGCATCATTCGGAGCGTCCTTGTACAAGGCCATCATGCAGATCAATGGAGGACGAGCCGAGGTGAGTGTCGTGGCCTGTGAGGGCGGTTTGGCATCTGTCAGGGCCGCCTTTGCCGGCTTGAGCCAGACGGGAGCCCGTTACTGTCCGGGTGAATCACTGGGGTTCGGCAGGGCCTCGTTGGCGGGGAACGCGATTCGACTGGTTACGCTGACGCCGGATCCGGAGTCTCCCGTCTTAATGGTGGTGGTGTCGCAGTCAGAGACCGAGGCCAGGGTGACAAAGTCAGACGCCATCAAGCATCAGATTGAGGACGTGCCGACGCCTCCCGGGGCCACGATATTGAGTGCGACAAAGAATGCGGACACACGAACGACGTTGGAACGGGTATCGAGCCGAATGACACGGGAGAGCGTATCCCGCTACTATGAGGGGGCCATGGCGAAAAAGGGGTGGTCCCGAATGTTTCGAGCGGCGGCCCGGCCCGGGTTGTCGGTGTATGTGAAGGGCGCGGACATCTGCTGTGTCCGGATCGGTGACGCCGATTCATCTGGTGAAAGTTCGGTGACCTTGTTACATAAAGCGGGTGCCGTGAATTGATGAACAGGAGAGAAGGCTCATGAAGCAACGCATGGTGTTGATCATATCGGTGGTTGTAGGCTTGTTGGCGTTTTGGATGACCCGGAGTTACTTTGATGCCCGCCTGGCGGAGATTGAGGCGGAGCGGCAACGGCTGATCGCCAGTGAGAAACAGGTGGATGTTCTGGTGGCCAAGAAAGACCTTGCCGATGGCACGGTTCTGCTCAAAAAGGATCTGGCCTCGATCAGTATGCCTGGGCGGGCGGTCAGCAAGAATACCATTACGGTGGAGGATCAGGATCGGATATTCGGGAAGAAATTGAAGTATAAGTTGGATGCAGGCGAGGCGCTGATGTGGTCTTACGTGGATGTCCCGTTCCGGCCCGGTTCCGGCCTGGCGCCCGTTATCCAGAAGGGGCTGAGAGCCATTTCGATGACCATTGGCGGCTCCGCCGGTGTGAGTGGCCTGCTCCAGCCGAACGACCGGGTGGATGTCATGGGATCCTTCACCTTCCCCTCCCGTAAGAATCCGGAAAAAACGGAGTGGGTCACGCTGACCATACTTCAGGATGTCACCATCCTGGCAACAGGGCAGACGCTGGGAAAGACCGAATTGGGCGACCGGAATCGGGTGAATCCCGGGTATAACACCGTCACGGTCGAGGTTACGCCACGGGAGGCCGAACTGCTGGTGTTTGTCGAAAACATGCGGGGGCACCTCACGCTGGCCCTGCGTAATCCCGAGGATGTCAGTTACGAAAAGAATCTGCCTGAAGTGAACTTCGACAAACTTGAAGCGGAATTGCCCGAGTTGAACAGTTATCGCCAGATGATCCTCCGCCATAAGAGTGGACAATGATGTATCTTGAAATTCGAAAACCTGACGGAACGCTTCAGGTCACGGAGATTCAGTCGGGCCTATATTCAATAGGGGCCGACCCCGAGAACCGGATTGCCCTGCCCGGCGGAAGATTGCTGGGCCGTCACCTCATTCTGAATCTCCGGGACACGACCTGCTGGATTGAGGATTTGACCTGCGGGGAGACATCCCTGGATGGCAAGGGGATTCGTGGCCGCGTCGAGGTTACGGAGGGGCAGACTCTCAATATGGGGGACTATTCCCTGAAACTACTCTCGAAGAAGCCAACCCCGCTGCGTCTGAATGTCGAGTCGGTTCCGGCGCCGATTCCGACGGTTGCCCCCGTGGCGGAGTCGCCGTCTGCGGTAGCGATCCCCGGGCAGGGAGAGCGTGACGAACGATTGGTGGCGCGACGGCAGGCGGTCAAGCAGCAGATTCACAAGGAACTGATCGAGAGGATGGATATCAAGCGGCTCACGGCCTCGCATATCAACGAGGCGGAGTTGCATCGGAGGGTGCTGGCCACGGTCGAGGGAATTGTGAAGGAGGTGGCGCCCCGATTGCCGCCCGAGATCACACCCCAGTCGCTCACCAAGGACGTGTATGACGAAGCCGTCGGGCTCGGAGCCATTGAGGATTTTCTGGCTGACCCCGACGTCACCGAAATCATGGTC
>CAYHEL010000027.1:0-13931 GCA_964355415.1 uncultured Verrucomicrobiota bacterium
GGGCGCCTATGTCTCCGGCGTCTTTGATGTTGCCCATGACCACGGACTCCGAACCGGAATGTGGTCCACCAAATCAAAGTTCTCCCTGTATATGATTTCCTACGACGCGGATCATGGCGCTCCCGACACAACCGGCCCCGATAATGGCCGGAACAAACTCGATGTCTTCGTCTGTGAAAAATCCCCGGCGCTCATGGATAGTTTTGTCACAACCATGACCTCCCAACCCTGCCACTTTGCCTTCGTTCATTTCGGCGACACCGACGGGGCAGGCCACACCCATGGATGGGGAAGTGAAGCCTACTACACCGCCCTGATCACGATTGACGGGTATCTTGGCCGGATTATGGACTTGGTCACCACCAATCCCGCATTGAAGGGCAAGACCGACCTGATTCTCACGGCTGACCATGGCGGTGAAGGAACTGATCACTCGGATTCTAAAAAGCCCATCGACTACACGATTCCCTTCTACGTCTGGGGCGTCGGCGTGACTCCGGGCGATCTGTACACACTCAATACCGCCACCCGGCAATCGCCCGGCGGGGATCGCCCCGACTATACCGCGCCGTCCCAGCCCGTCCGCAACGGGGATGTCGGCAACCTGGCGCTGTCCCTTCTCGGGCTCCCCCCGATTCCCGGTTCCATGATCGACGCGAAGCAGGATCTCAAGACTGTCCAGGCTCCATAAATCTGAAATCTCAGATCTGAGATCTCATATCCCTGTATTCACTGGCGCAATTTGCTGTGCCGACGCCCGTAGGTGAAATAGACCACCAAGCCAAGGGCCATCCAGAGCACGAGGCGGATCCAGGTGTCACGCGGAAGCGCCGCCATCTGGGCTCCGGCAAAAAGCATTCCCAGGATCGGCACCGCCGGAACCCACGGCGTTCGGAAAGGACGATGCGCCTCCGGTTTGGTGATTCGCATCACCCAGACTCCGGCACAGACCATGATGAAGGCCAGCAGGGCCCCGATTGAAACCAGTTCCCCCAGGAATCCGATGGGGAATATCGCAGCCATCGCCAGCGACACCACGCCCGTAATGGTCGTCGCCAGCCACGGGGTTTTGAAGGCGCTATGGATGGCGCCGAACTTCGCGGGAAGCAGGCCGTCGCGCGACATCGCATAGAAGATCCGGGACTGACCGAGCATCAGGACCAGAATCACCGAACTCAAACCGGCGATGGCGCCCAGTTTGACCAGCGGGCGCATCCACGCAAGGGCTGGCCCCGCCGCATCAATGCCCACCGCCATCGGATGCGGAACATTCAACTGCGGGTAGGGAACGAGACCGGTCAGCACGATCGCCACGGCCACATACAGCACGGCACAGACACCCAACGACACCAGGATGCCGATCGGGACATCCCGTTGCGGGCGTTTTGCCTCCTGTGCCGCCGTGGACACGGCGTCAAACCCGATGTAGGCAAAGAATACCACCGCCGATCCCCGCATGATACCGCTCCAGCCATACTGTCCGAACACGCCCGTGTTGGCGGGAATGAAGGGCGTCAGATTCTCCGCCTTCACATAATGCAACCCCAGGAAAATGAAGAGCAGAATGACCGTCACCTTCACAATCACAATCACGTTGTTGAAGTTCGCCGACTCACGAATCCCGAGCACCAGAAGCCAGGTGACCACCGCCACAATCAGAACGGCAGGCAGGTTGAACCAGGCGCCCGTCAACTGGAGACCTGTCTGGGGAGCATAGGAAAACGGGGCATTAATCAGGGCGGCAGGCAGGGTGAGGCCGCAGTCCTTGAGGAAACTCACCACATAGCCAGACCAGCCCACCGCCACCGTGGAGGCGCCGAAGAGGTATTCGAGGATCAAGTCCCAACCGATGATCCAGGCAAACCCTTCTCCCAGCGTGGCGTACGAGTAGGTGTAGGCGCTCCCGGCCACGGGGATCATGGAGGCAAATTCGCTGTAACAAAGCCCGGCGAAGGCACAGGCCAGGCCGGAGATCACGAACGACAAGGCGATGGCGGGACCCGCATAATTGGCCGCCGCCTGCCCTGTCAGCACGAAAATACCGGCCCCGATGACGCCCCCGATACCCAACAACGTCAGATGCCATGGCCCCAGCACACGATGCATCTGGTGTTCCGCCTTCTCCATTTCGTCAATAATCTGCGTCTGCGACTTCGTCTTGAAAAACGGTCTCACTCTGTGTTCCCTTTCTCTCTCCGCACTCCCGACTCCACGCGCCCTGATCCGCGCTCCTCGCTATTCCCCTCCACCGGCTCCAACACCCAGCGCCGGTTGTACCAGAACCACTGGCCCGGATCCGCCAGAATAGCCTCCGACACAATATCCATCACCGCCTGGGTCATCCTTTTGACGTCCTCTTGTTTGTCCAGCGTGGGGTCCGCCTCGATGGGCGGATAAACCTTGGCGACATGCCTCGCCCAGCCCACCCGTGACATGACGGTGGGAATAATCGGAACCCCGGCATGACGCGCGAAGAGGGCCATGCCCGCCCCGATGTTCGCCTCTTTCCCGAGGAACCTCACCTTCACGGCCTCCGTCCGCATCCGGACATCCGGGAGAATCGCCATCATCTCCCCTTTCTTCAGTCGGCTGATAATCACGCGCAGCGCCGAGGCGCCACGAATCAGGATGGTCATCCCCGACCGCTCCCGGGTTGAGTTGAGATACTGATCAAACAACGGGTTCCTCTGCTTTCCGGCCACCGAGAAGAAGGGAATTCCGCGCAAGATAATCGCGCGGCTCGGTAATTCCCACGCGCCCATATGCGGCAAGGCAAAAATCGCGCCGCGCCCCGTTGCATGGTGCGCCGCGATTATCCGCAGGCACTCCCGGTAATCGGATATCCGGTCCAGCGTCTTGATCGTATGCGCCGGCGTCCTCATGATATCCACAGCCGTGAACATCAGGTTGCGCAGGGAGATCCAGGCAATGTTCCGAACCTCGCTTGCCGTGTAATGCGTCTCACCAAACACCTCCCGAATGCGGCGTTCCGCCTCCCTGCGGCGGGATCGGATCAACCGGAATGCCACCCAGGCCACCCCCCACCCCATCGCCAGCGCCACCCGGTAGGGCAGACTATTCACCAGCCCTGAAACGACCCTTAATGCGCCATATTCAATCAGATGCTTGATCTTGTATTTCATGAGTTGGGGCGCCCCTTGGTAAACTGGCGCGCAAACCGGAAAAATGGACTCGGACGCATCTCAATGGCATGCTCGGGACACATCTCATGACAACAGCAACAGGCAATGCACTTATCCGAATCAAGGATGGGGCGCGCGGCAGGCTTCATTCTCAACGCCCCGGCGGGACAGGCCTTGACGCATTTTCCGCAGTCCACGCAGGCGGACGAGAAGACTGGCCGATGCCAGATCAACGGTTGCACGAGCCGGACTAACCAGTGTGGAACATAGTTGATGGGAACGGTGCTGGGCAACTTGTACTCCCGCAGCGCCAACGCCCCGATGCTATCTCCCTCCGTGGTAATGTCAGCCCAGTCCTGCACCCCGAATCCCGCCTGACGGGCCAGTTCGAGATGAACCACGTTGCGGGGTTCAAGTCCCAACGTCCGGCAGAGGACCACATCCAGCGCAATGGCGTCGGCCGAGGCGGCGAGGAACCCGAGTTGGATCGGCGCCCCCGCAGAGGGCCCGTTGCCTTCCATTCCCAACACGCCATCCGCCACCGCCAGTACGGGTTTAACATGGCGGTAGATGGCGACAAGCAAGCGGGCAAAGTCCCGGGGATACGGATACAGTTTGTGAAAGGAGGTCTTCTGAAGCCCCGGCACGGCACCGTACAGGTTCTTCATCGCCCCGGTCAGTCCTGTCAACACATGCGTCTTGACCTTGGGCACCGCGATGATGGCGTCCGCCTCCAGCACCGGATTGGCAAGGGTGAAGTGGATGCCATCCTCCACAAAACTTTTTGAACCGGCCTTCTCCAGGTTGACGAGCGGAACAGTCTCCTCGCGGCAGACCGCCTCCATACCCGTTCGTTCCCAGACCCGCCGCAGATCGGCAATGATCGCCGGACTGTCGGCCACCCAGGGCGAGGCGCCAGAGGCCTTGACCATCCTGATCAAGGCACGGACGACCTCCGGATGCGTGGTGACGGCTTCCTCGGGGGTATGATCGGACAGGAGATTGGGTTTAATCAGAACCGACTGGCCGGGCTTCACAAACCGCCCCATCCCCCCCAACCCTTCCATCAGGCGCGACAAGGCGACCTGCACCGAGGCATAGTCGGCACAATGGACAAGGTTAACAGGCGTGGACATGTTTGATTCCAAAAAATCGTCGAATCCGGGCAAGCAGAACGGATTGCGTTTCGGGGGACGCTTTCAGGGGGGCCAGCGCCGCCATTTTTTCGTGACGATCCGCCATGCGATTTTCAAGAACAGCGGCCAGTTTTCCAGCCAGTTCGGCATTGGCGAGCAGGAGTTCGGCAAAATCCGACTTGGTCACGCAGACCACGTCAACATCCCCCTCCGCCGTGACCGTTGCGGAACGGGGCTCACCCGTCAGTAGAGACATCTCCCCAAAAAAGGCCCCGGCGCCCAGGTGGGCCACCGGCACGGGCGTGTTGCCTTCAGTCCCGGAAACCCACACGCCTACACGACCGCTCCGGACAACGTAGAACGAGTCCCCGGCGTCGCCCTGTCGGCATAGTTTTTCGCCGTCGGCAAAGATCTGGCGTTTCGCGCCCTCTACCAAACGGTCTGTTTCAGCGGGAGACAGCGACTGGAATAAATCAATGCCGGAAAGAAGTTGGCGGATGGAATTCCGATCCACCGCCCGCGTCTCACGCTCGTCCGCCTTCGCATCGCGCTCCCGGCAATCCTGAACCGGATAGGGAATCGAGATACCTTCGCGGCGGAAGGCATACCAAATCCGATCCATGATCCCGCTCTGGATCGGGGGATGACGGGCAAAGTCATCGATGAAGTACTTGATCGTAAAATTGACCGCAAAATCACCATATCCCGTGAGATAGACGGACGGAGCCGGGGTCGCACACACGTCGGGCGACTCCGCCAGGACGTCCAGAATCACGCGACGCGTCTTGTTGGGAGGCGTGTCATAACTGACACCGATCATGAGGTAACACCCATGGCTTCGCGTGGGACGCGAATAATTGATGATCGATTCCTTCGCGATCGAGGAATTCGGGATCACGACATAATCTTCCTCCCGCGTTCGGAGCCGCGTGGCCCGCCAGGTGGTATCCACCACCACGCCGGTTTGACCGCTCACCGTCACCCAGTCGCCAATGTGAAAAGGCCGCTCCGTGTTGAGCGCCAATCCCGAGATCAGGTTCGCCAACGTGTCTTGCGTGGCATTGCCGACAATATACCCGACCACGAGCGACGACACCGCCAGCACATTCAGGTTTACCCCCGGGAATAACCAGCGCACAATCAGAACGAACGCGATGACCGCCGCCCCCCAACGGCCCAAATCGCGAATCACGAGCGGCACCTGGGATTTCTTGCGCCAGGGCGCAAGAACATCAAATAACAGGGCATCCAGCAGTTTCAGCCCGATGGCAACACCCAAAAATACCGTCGCCGCAAGAACCGCGTCCCCGACATAAGGGTTCAAACGAGCCAGCGTCGGCCCTAGAAACAGCATCGCCAACAACATCAGGGATAACAGGCTGACCAGCACAGTCATAGTCGATGACGATTACAGCGCTTTTTTAACCGCCTCTTTGGCGTCCGCTTTATTGTCAATTTTCCCGTCCTTGGCGTCGGGCGCAACCGCATTAGCCACACCCCCGGCCTTCGCCACCAGGTCGTCCAACTTGCTCTTCAGCAAGGCAATCGCCTGATCCAGTTGGATTTCCTTCATCTCCGCGCCCGCTCCCTTGCCTTTTTTGGGTGAAACTGCTCTTTTGCCTGTGGCTTTCTTCGTCTCCTGATCCTGCATTCTCGCCATCACGGCCGACGCTTTGTCAAGGGACGCGTATTTGTCCTTTTGCATGATCGCGCGGGGCGCGATCCGGGATCCCTGAAAGGTCACTCCCTTGTTCAATTCATCCGCACGCCACTCCTTGGCGGCGAGTTCAAGGGCCTTGGAGAAATTTTTTTGTTCCAGTTTGATGTTTTTTTCCAGAGTCTTGAAGTCGGTTTCCGACAGGGCCTCCCATTCCGCCTTGCGGTCAAACCCGACCACTTTGACGAGATACGCATCTTCCCCGGCGCGGACAGACCCAACCATCAAACCGGCCAACACAATCCCAGCCATCCATCGTGAAATATTCATAACGCTTCCCTTTCAGTTAAACGGTTGCCTGTAAGCCTATCCCCGCCCCCCATTCAACACAAGCGGATTCCGTTACGACGCCCTCAGATAGGCCAGGCGCAGGGGTTCGGGAAATTTCTCAATGGCGTAACGAAGCATGGTGCGCGGCATCGTCTTGCATCGCGGCTGGAGAAACGTCTCCAGAACCGCCAGGTCGCGCTTTCCGACCTCCCTCAGCATCCACCCGACGGCCTTGTGAATCAGGTCTTCACGATCCCCGAGGAGGCGCTCGGCCAGCGCCAGACTGTCGGCAAAGTCGCCCTGCCGGATAAAGGCGAAGGTGGCCAGAACGGAAATCCTCCGCTCCCACAGGGACTTCGATTTCACCAGGCGGTAAAGCAAACGCCGGGGTCGGTTCACCAGATACCCGCCCACCACCCGGGGCGCGGAGAGATCGACCAGATCCCAATTGTTAATGCGATGGGTGTGCGCCAGATAGAACGTGTGAATCCGGCGCCTCCCGGCCTCGCTCCCCTTTTCAAATTGTCGCACCAGAATGAGCAACGCCAGCAATCGTTCTTCGTGAACCCCCGACTCCAACAGGGCATGAAGGGTTGACTCATCCGCCCCGGCGAATTCCCCGGTCAGTTTTCGAAGCACCGGAACCCGCACCCCGGCAAACACATCACCCTCCCCGTATTCGCCCGGCCCGGTCTTGAAAAACCACTGCAAGACTTCCGCATCCTCCCGACTTCCCAACGCGCCAAGCCGTTTCTTGATAGCCGCTGCGGAAATCACGCCCACTCCCCCACGACTGTGTGCATCCATGGTCATTCACTCCTGAAGACGAAACTCGAACTGAAGATCCATCTCGGACGGAACCGGTTTTCCGTCCCGTTCAGCCGGTTTGAAACGCGCTTTACGGGCCGCCGAAAGCGCAGACTCATCAAGCAACGGATGGCCGCTGCTCGACTTCACCTCAACGGAATCCGCTTCCCCCCGGGTTGACACCCGGAGGTGAATCGTCACCCAGCCGTCCTCGCCGCGTGTCCGGGCCGTATAGGGGTAATAGGGTTTGATCTCGGAGAGCGCCGTGGGCCGCCCCGCCCTGTCACTACCCTGCGGAACGGCAGACGGAATGGATGGAGGAGAGACCGCCAGGACTCCAACCGTCTCTCGCTGGATCTGAAACGTTTCAGATTGAGGGTTTTCCCTGAATGAGGAGACCGGGCAAGCGGGTTCCGGCGCTTCAGCCGGGCGCGCTTCGGGAATGGGAGCGGCGGGTATCGCCAGGGAACGCCTCTCGGAAGGAATCGCCGCCATGACCTGATCCATCACCGGGGGCACGGCCGCCGCAGGCGTCGGCGCGGCCGTCATGTCCAATTCAAGAGGAGCCGGTCGCGACGCCCGAACCGCAACCGGCCAATGGCGTATGGCCGCAACCAGCAGCATGACCCCGGCCACATGCAACCCCACCGCCAGAATAAAGGCGCGACTCATCGCTCCGACAGTGTACCACGGCGATGATAAAACACCGTCACCCCCATTAAGCCTCTGCGCCATCTCCATCCCATTCCCACCATTCTGAATCCTGACTCCGGGCTCCGCTTCTTCTCAGAACGTCATCTTCACGCCGCCATAACCGGCCCGGCCGGGAGTTCCATACCCCAAGACTTCCTCATACTGCTTGTCTAACACGTTTTCCAAACGACCGAAAAGGGTAACATTCCTGTAAACGTCATAGGAAGCGTAAAGGTTCACCAGCGTGTAGCCATCCAGGGTTATAGTCTGAAACGTCGAGAAATCCTCGTCCTGACGTTGGCCGACATACACCAGCCCCGCCGTACCACGGAACTTGGGAGTAAAAGCATACGTCGCATCGAGCGCGGCCTTGTTGCGCGGCCGCCGCAACAACGGGGCGTCCGTGGTCTTGTCCTGGGTGTCCGTATAGGTATAAGACGCCCGCACGGAAAGATCCTTGACTGGTTTCGCCACCACGAATGTCTCGACGCCGCGGGCCTCGGCCTTGCTCACATTCCCGTACTTGGAGGTCACGAAATCGTAGTCGATCATATCGTCAAACTGGTTTTCAAAATAAGTCGCCCCGACCGTCACCTGGCTCCCGATGTCCTGCTCCACACCGGCATCCCAGCCCTGACTTTTCTCAGGGTTCAGATCCGCGCTGCCATAGACGGAATAGAGTTGAAACAGGGACGGCGCCTTGAAGCCGGTGCCATAGGATCCTTTCACCCGGGTTCCGGTCGCCGCAACATCATACACCGGCGCCACCCGCCAGGTGGTCTCGGTTCCGAAGGTGTCATAACGATCTGCCCGCCCGCCCAACGCGGTCGTCAGGGACCCGGCCGTTACCACATCCTGCGCATAGGCGCTCTGATGGCGCGCCGTCTTGCGGTCAAATCGATCCACATAACCCGGCGCCTCGTAGGTCGATTCGGCGGACTCCTGTTGATACTCGAACCCGGCCGTCACGACGTTCGCCTTGCCGAGATACACATCATTCTGCCAGTCCAGTTTCTGAAGCAGACTGTCGAACGTGGAATTGCCCATGGACGAGGTGTCGTCACGGCTCTGGCTGACCCACGACCCGCCCAGTCGCGGCCGCCACAGACCGTCGCACAGCGTGGCCTTGCCTTCGCCATAGAGGAGCAGGGTGTCGGACTCCCCGCCGTCGTCGGTATCCGTCATCACGCCCAACGGAGCGCTGTCGTAATCATAGCGGGAGTGATTCCACCGCACGACTCCGTTGGCTTCGAATTCAGGAACGGGCGTCCATCCCAACCGGGCGGAGGCCTCGGTGCGGCCGTAACCATCCTTCTCGGTATTTCCATTGTTCTTATTGGCGCTGGAAATTCCCTGCGAATCCTGGCGCGAGGCGCCCACCGAATAGTTGTACAGGGCCGTGCCCCCGCGCACCTCTGCCTTCTCATTGAAGGTGTTGAAGGATCCCGCCTCGGCGGAGACTTCGCCCGAGGCCGGACCGCTTCCTTTCCGGGTGATGATATTCACCACGCCTCCGATGGCGTCCGCGCCATAGAGCGTGCTCTGGGGCCCGCGCAGAACCTCGATGCGCTCAATGTTCTCGACGGGGAGTTGACTGATATCCGAGCCGCGTCCAATTCCGGCGGGATCATTCAGGGGAACCCCATCCACCAGCGCCAGGGTTTGCTCCGATTTCGCGCCCCGTATGAAGAGCGAGACGGTGCCGCCGGCGCCGCCGCTCTGAACCACATCCAGCCCGGGCACTTCGCGCAGGGCCTGAACCACCGAGAAACACTGTCTCTCCGAGATCGGCTTCTGATCCACCACAGTGACCGCGCTACCCACCGAGGACAGCGGCATTTCAACACGGGTGGCCGTAACCACAACCTTCTCACGGGCCACCTCGTTCGTGCCCGCTTCCGCCCCAACCGCCCCGCCCGTCACCAGCATTCCCGCCAACACCCTCATCATCGTCTTCATCTTCATCAGTTTGACTCCCCTTCGACCGTTTTCAGCATTCATCTCCACGCATGGCGCTCCCTGCCCCACGCTCCCTGCTTTCGTCGTTCTCCCCCTCCGCCACGCCCACGGTCTCTCAACGCATCAACAAAAAAACCCTCGATCTCCCGGATGGAAAATCGAAGGTCTTATGAGTCTGTTATTTGCCTCATGCTCTTCCATCGCGAAAGAGAGACGGATGACGCAAAAAGCGCCACCGATCCATTGAGCATGAAGTATTACGTCTTCTGGCTTCCGGCTTCAAATCTACTACCCCACCTTCCCCCCGCCCATGCGGGAGTGGCTCCGGGGTCTCGTAACCGGTTACAGCGGCGCGACCGCGTCTGAATTTCACAGACTTCCGTACTTACTTCACGGCTTCAGGTTGTCAAAGAACTGGCGGAACAATACCGATGGAGACTCCTCCCGTCAACTGTCTTTGTTGGCCGTTCACGTATGGATCAAGCCGTCGTTGGATCACACTCGTCAGAACCGGCAACTCAAACCGGCGCCGTAGGCCACATAACTCATGGTCATGACAAAGGGGCCGCCATGAAGTCCGCGGGCGTAATACCAGTCGCCGGTGATATCATCAACTTTCATGTATTTTACAAGAAGATCGGCTGACAGGTTCTTGTAAAGCCTCACATTCACACCGCCACCCAGCTCAAGTCCCGTCACATTGCTCTTGGCAGACACCCACCTCGTCCCGTTATCACCCCAGGAATTGGGGAGAAATTGGGCCTGATAAAAGGCAATGCCGACCTGAGCATAGGGGGTCAGGCGTGTCGAATTATCCCACGCGGCATGCAAATACGGAATAACGCCCTTGATCTCTTCATCCCCGTCCCCTCCGGATATGTCGGGAATGCCGTCACCATTGCCGTCATCCATCGTCCGGGCTGTGACGTGGTCATAACTCACGCCAAACCAAACCGGCGAATCAAAGAGACGGTATTGAAAATAGATCTTATTCGGAAACCCATCCTGTTTTTCCGTAATTTCAGTGATCGTACCAAAAAACGACCCGTTCGCCGGAGCACCCCGCGTCTTGTCCTGAAGTTTAACCTGAGTGTAACGTGTTCCAACCTGCCATTGCGCAGTCTTCCATGCAGCACTCTCATCAAATTCCGGGATCACCGCAACGTCCACCGGCGGGAGAATCGCCGGGGGAGGATTCGTCTTCACGTCGTTGGTATGAATGACGGAAACGTCAACCGGCAACGCATGGATCGGGCCGGGTGCGTTCGTCCCATTGTCCAGTATCGGAGCGGCCGCCGGCAAGGGGAGGTTCATGGCCGGTTCCTCAGCGCCGGCAATGCCCATCATGCCTGCAATCAAACCGACTATCAGAAAACCACGAAGACCACGTTCATTCCTATTCATGCGATGATCCTTCCGCTATGCCATTCCCTTCAAATGCTACCGTTTTACTATACAGCCCCGAAAAAACAAGACCGAATCTGTCCTTAATGCCCCAAAGGGACACGTCCATCAGGGTATTCTCGGACTCGAAGCGGCATGGAGACCCATTTGATATCGGCTTCAACCCTGATGGATAGATCCGACAAGTCCACCCCTTTTGGTCTTGGAATGTCCGCGAATACCATTGCTCCTCGCTCCTTACCCTGCAGGGCCAACTTGCCTCTAAAAAACGACTTTGGCCCATCCCATTTTTTGCGATAGGCGAGAACCCTCAGAGGAGGTGCGAACTCCCGGATGACCTCGAACCTGACCCGCACAATGGATTCTGTCGCCTCAATTCCTGCCAGTTTTAGCCAGGGATAAAAGACCAGACCACCCGGTTTCGACTCATTGCGAATGGATTCACGGCTCTGCTCCATCTGCTGCCACCCCGGGCCATCCTCTATGGACTCCCTCGCCTTATCCAATAATATCAAAGCCGCTTCAGTATCTCCTCGATGATAGGCATGCCGCAGGAGTGCCCGGTACAATTCACGCCGTTCATGCCACAGCACGTCCCCCCCCCTCCACCGGAGTTCAATATCCGACACCTCGATCTCGCCACCCGCCTGTTCCGAGGTAAAGGTCAGAGTCAGGGTCTTTTCCCGCTGAACCATCATATTCAGTAAAACTTCACTCTTTTTCCCGGGCAAAAGGTTTAATGAAGACACCTCGGCCCCGATGGTGTCGCCTACAGACAGTGTCCATGGCGGGTGCAGAACAAACGGCGTTTTCGCGGTCAGGGATCCTCGAAGACTATAACGACCGGGCCCCAGGCGCACAGGTAAAACAACCTCTCCGGTATAATTCGTCTCGCACTCCTCTTTTACCAATCTCGCCGAAAGCGGTGGGGTCAACATCTGAATCCCGTCCTTCCCGGTCTCCAATCCCGGCAGTCGAATCCGCGCGTGGTCGAGATAGGAGGCGCCGCTGAATCCGTTCACGGAAAGACGCTCGACGGGAACTGTCCGCGCCGCTTCAAATTGCTCAAGACTGCGCCGCGCCGCCGACTCAAAACGCTCCGCCAAGGCCCAGTCGGACTGCTCCACGGCACAGACATACCGGAGCCATTTCTCCTTTTCAGAATCCGGCGGAACGGCGGCCATGCGGGATAGCGCGCGATCCGGATAACCCTTCTGGTAGAGGATGGCCGCGACGTCACCGGGAGTCAATGCGACCTGGGCGAAACAGGGCAGGTGGCGGATATGCGAACGGGGTTTTGAATGGATCGTAATCACATCATATTCCGACAGGCGCGGCCAATACCAGGGCCGACTCACCGTAACCACACGGACCGAATACGGCGGCACATCCACCGTCCGCCTGTCTCCCATCCCATTCACCACAATCGTTCCCCCGCGTTCCTCGGTCTGCAAGACCACATATAGCGAGCGGCGAGGCTCAGCCGCTCCACTGACAAAAAACGAGCGCGGGGTGGTGTCCACCATCATCCCGGCCGCGCTTCCCACTCCGTTCCCATCCATCGGCACACTTATCGCATCGGTTTCATCGATCCGCACCGGGCGGAACAGGGGGGACTCCAATTTCAAGTCAGGCGACACGGGTCTCGTATCCCACCATTCGATCCGGTTCCCGACAAACGCATAGCGGGGATTCTCGGGACCCCATCGGCACAGGAGCTGTGCGGATTTCCGGAATTGCACCAGGTTTGCGGCATACTCCGCATATAAATCCCGCGTTCGAGGATCAACCGTTCCACGTCCTTGGGCTGATTCATTCCTCAACAGGTAATCCATTTTGAACGTCGAAAAGATCTGCGGAGAGACCCTCTCTATCTGGGAAACCTCAAAGGCATTTCCGAACAATCGACAAGCCGGGATCGAATAGTCCTCCACGCCCACGCGCACCGCGAGCGGGGCATGGCAATACAGCCACTTCATCGCCTGGATTCGGGGTTCAGGCCAGCCGCACAAACTGGAAAAACGACCCGCCGCACAACCGCTTTCGAAGGACGCCGCCAGTAACAATCCAATAATGGCACCCCTGGGTGCAAGCGGATGTCCAACCCGCCCTGCCCAGTCCCAGGCCTGTCGCACACCCAACGCGATGTAAATCGCGAAAAACGGCAGGAACACCATGAATTCCTGGCCCCTGACCCAGGGCGCCAACTTGATGAAATACACGAGATATAAAACCACGGGTAACACCGTGACCGCGATAAAGCGACGATACCGGCTCGTGACCACCACTCCCAGCCCCGCTGCCATGAACGCCAGCCAGATCCAATTGATGTCGGACAACCCCATCGACAAGGTATTCCAATTCGACCGTATGACTCCATAGGGATCCCCGATACTTTTGCCCAACAATCCGGCTCGTTCCCCGTATGTCGAATGGAGGGCTCGGCTCAATTGCGACCAATAGTCAGCATCAGCCAGAACATGATGATTGGTATAGAGCCAGCCCGTGACCGCCGCCACGAGGCCCACAACAACATAAAGTGCCAGTCGGCCTCCACGCCGCCCCCCGTCGCCGGACAAGGAGCATCCCATGATGCCGGCGATCATTGGCACAAGAAGGATGAGGTTTGTATATTTGGTTCCGACAGCAATCCCCGATATCAGCGCCGCCACCAGAAACCAACCTAAACGTCGGACGTCGGAGACACGCGCCCATAGATACAAGGCCAACGTGAGGGTGAAAATCATGGCGATATCCGTCTCGGCATAGTGCGAGTGCTCAACATGCACACGTGAAAAACCA
>CAYHEL010000028.1:0-13792 GCA_964355415.1 uncultured Verrucomicrobiota bacterium
TCGCCCGGGCGCAGCCCTTCGAGCATCTCGTCTTTCACGACAAATTCCTCATCCGGCACGCTGGCCGCCTTGATGCTCAGGCCGATCTTGCGATCCACCTGGTCAATGCGAACAATTCGGGCCTGAACTTCCTGGCCGACCTTCAGCACATCCTTGACCTTCTCAACGCGGTCATCACTGATCTGCGAGATATGCACCAGTCCGTCGATCCCTTCCTCGATCTCAACAAACGCGCCGAAAGACGCAAGTTTGGTGACCTTGCCCTTGACCATCTGGCCAATCTTGAGGCGGGCCGCGATCGTGGACCACGGATCTTCCTGAGCCTGCTTAATCCCGAGGCTGATGCGCTGATTGTCAGGATCGACTTCCAGCACAACGGCGGACACCTCATCCCCCTTCTTCATGATCTCGGACGGATGATTGACCTTGCGAGTCCAGGACATATCGGACACATGAACCATGCCATCGATGCCCTCTTCCAACTCCACAAAGGCGCCATAGGAGGTCAGGTTGCGAACCTTACCGGAGACACGGGCCCCGATCGGATACCGCATCCGCACGCCATCCCACGGATTTTCCTCGGTCTGACGGATACCCAGCGCAATCTTCTGCTCTTCCTTGTTGACGTTGAGCACCACGACATCGACTTCCTGGCCAACGGCCAGAACATCGGAGGCGCGGGCAATGCGCTTGGTCCATGAAATTTCGGACACGTGCACCAGGCCCTCGACGCCCTGTTCGATTTCCACGAACGCGCCGTACGGAACCAGGTTGACGACCTTGCCACGCAGGCGGCTGCCGACGGGATACTTGGCGCCGATGTTGTCCCACGGATTGGCGCTGCGCTGTTTGAGACCAAGCGAAACGCGTTCCTTCTCCATGTTGACGTCCAGGATCACGACCTCGAGCTCCTCGCCCACCTTGACCAGTTCGGTCGGATGGTTGATACGGCCCCAACTCATGTCCGTGATATGCAGCAAACCGTCCATACCGTCGAGGTCCACGAACACACCGAAGTCGGTGATGTTCTTGACCATGCCCTTGCGGACCTGGCCGACCTTGATCTCGGTCAGCAACTCGCGTTTGCGGTCGCGGCGGCGGTCTTCCATCAGTTCGCGGCGCGACAGCACGATATTGCGGCGGTCGTCGTGAATCTTGATGATCTTGAATTCGAGGGTCTTGCCCACCATGGCATCGGGATCGTGCACGGGGGAAACATCGACCTGGGAACCGGGGAGGAACGACTCCACACCGCCCACATCGACGATAAAACCACCCTTGACGCGGCTACGCACATCGCCGTTGACGATGCTGCCTTCCTTATGGGTTTCGAGAACTTCGTTCCAGCGCTCCTGTTGCTCGGCGCGGCTCTTGCTGAGCATGACGAGACCTTCCTCGTCCTCAATTCCTTCGAGAAGAACGTTGAACACGTCACCGGGTTTGACAGCGGAAATATCGGGAAATTCGCTGACGTGAATCATCCCCTCAGACTTATAACCGATATCGACGAGGACACCGTCGCCACGAACTTCCAGGACTTTGCCGGGAATGATCGAGCCTTCAGTGAACGTTTTGAGGGTTTCTTCGTACATCCGAGACATCTGGGCCCTTTCGGTGTCCTCGACAACCGCCGGCGCAGCGCTCTTCTTATGCTTTTTAGCCATACAATACTTATCTTGTTGTTATTGCCTCAGTTACACGGGCTAGAAGGCTCAGGGACACCCCCGAAAAACCAACCACCCACCGACTAAGAATTGGCGAGTATCTCGAATACCCCCCCGTCGCGCAAGGAGAAAAAAGGTCTATTCCTTGGGCAAGCCATCCAGTTCAACTGAAGCCTTTTCCCAAATTTCGACCGTTTCCGCGAGTGTCGCCTGGATTTCGCTCAATCGCCGGTTGAGTGTGGCATAATCTGTGCCCGGCGCCGGTTTCATCAACTCACCGGAAAGTTGATCCTGCTCCTTTTCCAGATCCGCGATCTTCCGTTCGGCAGACTTGATTTTATTCTCGAGGGGACGGCGGAGTTTGCTTTGTTCCTGCCGCTTTTCCGCCCGTTCCCTTCTCAACGCCTTCCGATCCCCGCCCCCCTCATCACCCTCATCATCCGGCTTCTGCCCCCTGACGTCCGTATTCTGTCCCCGGCCCTCCGCCTCCATCTTCTCGTGATAATAATCATACCCGCCGGGAAATCTCCTGACCGTCGGCGGTGTCATCGCCAGAATACTCGTCGCCACATGGCGGGTGAATTCAATGTCATGACTCACCAGGCAAACGGTTCCATGATAGTCATGCAGGGCATTCTCGAGGGCCTCGCGGGAGGGGATGTCAAGGTGGGTCGTCGGTTCATCCAGGAGCAGGAAATTGGGCGGATTCATGAGGAGGCGCGCAAAGGCCACCCTCATTTTCTCGCCGCCGCTCAACACGGCGATCTTTTTATCCACCGCGTCGCCCGAGAAAAAGAATCCACCGAGGATGGCCCTGACATCGCGTTCCGAGAGGTTCGGGGCAGCCCCTTTCACGGTCTCCAGAACGGAGCGAACCGGATCCATCATCTCCGCGAAATCCTGGGCCTGATACCCGATCACGACATTATGTCCCATCACCCGGCGCCCCTCATTCAGCGTAAGGCGTCCGGCAATCGCCTTCAATAGCGTCGTTTTGCCCATGCCGTTCAGCCCGACCAGACCGATCTTCTCGCCCCGCTCGATACGGAGATCCAGTCCTCGCAACACCCAGTTCTCCCCGTCATAAGTCACTCCGGCCTGATCCAACCGCATCATTTCGACGCCGCACAGCGGGGGTTTCGGAACCTTGATCCGGGGCGCCCGCATCACGACACGGGGAATCTCGATCTCGTCCATCTTCTCCAGCATCTTCATCCGGCTTTGAACCTGCGACGATTTCGTGTTCTTCGCCCTGAACCGCTCGACGAACCGTTCAATCTGCTCACGGCGCCGATCCTGATTGCCGCGAGCCGCCTCCATCTGGGCATGGCGCATCCGGCAATCCTCCTCATACTTGTTGAAGTTGCCGGCATACCGGGTCACCATCCCGCCTGCCACTTCCATCGTCACCGTGGTGAGCGAGTTGAGGAGGTAACGGTCATGCGAGATCAGAACCATCGTGCCTTTATAGTCTCGCAGATAGCGCTGGAGCCATTCGACAGCGGGAATATCCAGGAAGTTGGTCGGTTCATCCAGAAGCAGCAGATCGGGATCGGCCACCAGGGCGCGCGCCAGTTCGGCGCGCATCTGCCATCCCCCGCTGAACGAGACGAAGGGCTGGTGGAAATCACTGACCTTAAACCCCAGACCGCCCAGGGCCGCCTTGGCCCGTCCACTCAGGTTATATCCCCCCTGATGTTCGAAGTCGGTTTGGAGCACACCCAGTCGCTTCACAATGCGGCCCCGCTCAACCTCGTCAGCCGCATCCAGTCCGGCCTCAAGCCGCTCCATCTCGCGTTGGCATTCCAACAGTGCGGGAACGGCATTTTCGGAATACTCGAGGAGATTGATGTCCGCTGACGCCGGTTTGAGTTGCTGGCGCAGATGACTGACCCGGATATCACGGGGCAACGTGACCTCGCCGTGATCCGGCGTGGATTCATCGGTTAAGAGCGAAAATATAGTACTCTTGCCAGCCCCATTGGGGCCGACAATACCCACACGCTCGCCGCGATTGATGCGGAACGAGACATCGTCCAACACCTGCTGTGCGCCAAACCCAACTGAAACATTGCGGAAATCAATCATGGAAGGGCGGAAGCTTACTCAGAACATCGGCAAATGAAATACAAATATCCAGCCTGGGGGAAAATGGGCCGTTGCCGTTGGCCTTCCGCAAAATCTATTGCATTCCCCGCGCAAAATTACCCTCGTGGCCACGGATTGTATCGCCCTGGCGCAGGGCGAGCCAGATCGCGCGAACCTTCGCGGGATCATAACGGCGGTTGATAAAATCAGCCCGGAAATGCCTCGCCCCCATCTCACGGAGTTCACTCAGGCGTTTCGACAGGCAAAACGGAACCTGATTAAGAAGCAGGGTACGGCATCCCTGTTGAACCAACCGGACATTCTCGCCGCTACCCGACACCCAGTCCCGCTCCGAATCGCGGCAATCGGGATCGGCAGGACAGGTTCTCTCCATCGCGGCCAGGGCGCAATTCTCTGAAATAAACAGAGGGGTATCCTGATAGACGATGATCGTGGCCCGATCCGGGAACTGCTTGATCAATCCCTTGATATTATGCCGGTCATCATCCGGCGAGAGGGTGAATCGTTCCACCCCCATCTCCACCACCTGCCTCGCGGCAGAGCGGTTTGTGACATAGACCGGCCAGTCTGTTGTGAGGTTCGTGGCGATCCCGCTACGGGAAAGCCATATCTGTCCCCACAGGGATGCCGACTCCCATCTCGCCCAGCCGGCCTCACTCAAGGCCTTGACCTTGTCTTCCAACGGACTCCACTCCCACTCGCGCGCCAGAATTGGCAAAGACAGCCGGATTCGACCCCTTCCACCCAGGGCCTCGCCAAGACCGGTCAACGCCTCCAGCAGCGCCGGAAGCGGGTCACGCTGAACCTCCACAATCACCTCTTCCGTGGCGCGATAGTCATCCTCCCCGAGGGCGGCGAGATGGTCGAGACGGTCTACTTTGAGACTCCAGAGGGGCTTGACCGGATCGTGCCCGTGCCCGGTGATGGCTTCGGCGGTCCGGATCACTTGAATGTTCCTATGACTCTCCTCGTCCATTCTGTCCGCAAGACTCGACATGACTTCACGACGCAGGCGGTTCATGAGCGATATGGGCACAAAAAGGCCGACCGGATTTCGGATCACATAATCAGCCAGTTCAAACCGGGAATCGCCTAGTTTTTCAAAAGCCCCACGTATCGCCAGGTCCGCTTTAACGGCATCCTGTGAAGGCTCAAAAGTCCCTTCGAGGGACGCCGTTGCAGACATGGCACGGCCGGGACGTCGCGCCACCTGTGCACAGACCGTGACGGCCTGCGCCTCCACCTCCACGACCACGCCGACCGGCGTACGAACCTTGAACGCGCCGGGCTTGGGCCGGGGAAACCGGTATCGCTGTTTGACCTCCTGCGAGGATGAACAATACAACGTGGCGCCGACTGCAATCTCGGGATGTTCACGGGGGAGAAGAACATCGATGACTTCGTGGGCAGGCGCCTCATACACCTCGTCGGGCCTTTTACCGCGAGCCCCGGCCAGGCGTAGCCGGTCAACAGGAAAACCGAAGGGCCGCCCCTGCCCCGGAACATCGGTTTGGATGCCGTCATGCCGCTCAATCCGTCGACCTGTCTTGAACCGGACCCAGGCATCACGCCCCGGCCTCACAATTTCCTGCACCGTACCGATCGGCGCGCCACGGTGCCCCACCACCTCGGCATCCGTCACCGAACGATTGAAAGCCGATTTTGCATACAGATCAGTCCAGGGTCGGCTGAAAATGGTCTTGATGTCCTCTTCTGCCTCCCGCTTGGCATCCGGGGACAGTCGTTTATCCAGCAGAGACCTGTAGTAACGGGTGACGGCGGCGACATACAGCGCGCTTTTCTTTCGTCCCTCGATCTTAAAACTGAAGACTCCCGCATCGCGCGCCTTCAGCACATCCGCAGTGAGGGCGAGATCCTTCATGGAAAACGGATACCTCGCATCAGCCCCTACCCCCTCAAAGGTATCGCGGCAGGGATAGGCGCATTTGCCCCGGTTTCCACTGCGTTCCCTGAGCATGGAGGAATACAGGCAAAGACCGCTGTAGGAATAACAGAGCGCGCCGTGAATGAAAACCTCGACCGCCAGCCCGCTTTCACGGACAATCTTTTCGACCTCCCGCCGTGTCAATTCCCTCGCCAGCGTTACACGACTAAACCCCATGGCCCGCGCCGCCAGGGCGCCAGCCGGATTATGGATGGCCATCTGCGTGCTGGCATGGAGTTCCAGTCCCGGGAAGTGCCTCCGAGCCAACCGGGCGATGCCGATATCCTGTACAATGACGGCGTCAACGCCCACTGCCGAAATCGTGGCAAGCGACTCGATGGCCTCGTCCAGTTCGTCATCCATCACCAGGGTGTTGAGCGCCACGAACACAGAGCGCCTGGGTGTGGCGGCATGGGCAAAGGCGGTTATCTCGCTGAGTTCATCCAGGGAGAAGTTGGCGGCCTCGGCGCGAGCCGAGAAACGCCGGAGTCCGAGGTAGATGGCATCGGCCCCATAGTGGAAGGCCGCGTACGCCGCGTCCAGATCCCCGGCCGGCGCCAGGAGTTCCATCCTCATGGGAAGCGCCCCGCCCTCACCACCAGCCCCGGCGCTTCAGGAATATATACAGAACGACGGTCGATAGACCCGTGATGATCCAGACCCAGAGCCAGCCCAACGGGTCTTCCAAACTGGGCCAGTGATAGAGATTCATCCCGTAATAACTGGTGACGACCAGGGCCGGCATACAGAGCGTGGCCATCACGGTCAGAACCTTGATGATATGGTTGACCTGCATCTGCTGGATATTGAGATGGATCTGAAGCACGCTGGTCAGGGAGTCCCGGGCATTCTCGGCCTGCGACGTGATTTTCACCAATTGATCCAGCAGATCCCGGTAATAAGGAAGCATATGGGCGCGGACGAGTTTGAATTCTCCGTGCGCCAGACGGGCGATGGTCTCCCGCTGCGGCCAGACGACCTGCCTCATGCGTTGCGCCTCGCCCTTCAATCTCATGACTTCCCCGAGAATATTGCCCGAAGGCGTGGAAAGCATCGACTTCTCGAGATCCGAGATTTCACCGGACAACTCCTCCAGCGCGGGAGCATAGCCCTCCAGGAGAAAATCAAGCAGCGTATAGGTCAGGCGATCCGGCGCACGCGCGACCGTGGGGGCATTCTTCTGAACCCGGTCAATGGTTGAACTGACACACTTCAGGGGTTTGCGGTGATACGTGACAAGAAAGTTCCGACCAATGAAAAGATCCAGCTCCTCCATCTTCATCTCACCGCCGAGATAAGTCACGGCATGAATGACCAGGAACAGATAGCCGTCATATTCCTCGACCTTCGCACGATCACTGGGAGCCAGACAGTCTTCAACGGCCAGAGGGTGGAATTGAAACAACCCCTCCAGAACCGATTTCGCCTCCTCATCCGATCCATCGCTCACATCCACCCAGAATTGCACACCCTCGTCCTGCAGGACGACCTTCAGGAGATCGAGATTAACATCCTGACTGAGGAGTTTCCCCTGCGTCTGGTTGAAGACAAACGACTTGATCATGCCGGCTCCCTCCCCCTGGCCTTCCTGCTTCGCTTCTCAAACAACTCCAATTGCGGATCCTTGATGAGTCTGTAGGCCTTCATGATCCTCAGGATTTGAAGCAGATCCGACTTTTCATAATTACAATTCACGCCGACCGAGGAGACCAGTTCCAGCAGCATGGTGCGGAACGTGATCACCCCGTCAACACCGTGTTCACGCAGTCCCGCCAGGGTCTTGTTGCGCAAGTCCTCCGACGCCGGCAACTCCGGGATGCAGAGGATAACGGCCAGCGGTTCACCCCCCAACCGGGCGGCGGCCACCAGGCGGGCCGACCGTTCTGCATAGCGAAGCAACTCGGGAGTCTGCTCGAAACTCGCCGCGTAAAAACGCTCCGTAAGTCCTCCCCGCACCCCGACCAAGGCACGCCCGACGGTCTCAAGATCGATGCTGGTCCAGACCCTCTGGGACGACAGTTTATGTTCAACGACCCGGGGATGGGTTACGAGCAGATCAAGGTCTTCCTCAACACGCTTGTTCCGCCCGGTTGGCAGATATTTACAGGGCTGATTTACAAGGTAGCCCAGGTGCTCAAAATACTCGCGCGCGATCCATTCATTTACTGCAGACATGCCATGTCTCCGCTAATACGTCCTCGTCAACGTCACACCCGAAAACAACCGAACCCATTTTTTTCGCCAGCACAAAGCGCGGCCGTTTCTTGACTGTTTTCTTGTCCGACAGCATCGCCTTGCTCATGACGGACCACTCGACGGAGTCGCCCGGATCGGGACGCAGGGGCAGCCCCAGCGCGGCAAGCAACGCAACAACACGATCCGCCTCACCAGGGGGGAATCCCTGCACACGCGAGGAAAGCCGGGCGGCGTAATGCATACCCATGGATACGGCCTCGCCATGCAACCAGCGTCCATACCCATCCACCTTCTCGACGGCATGTCCGAGGGTATGCCCAAAGTTGAGGATGGCGCGCGGACCGATCTCGCGTTCATCCAGCGCCACCACCTCGGACTTGATCTCACAGCAACGCGCCACGACGTTCTCAAGAAACACCGGATCACGATCCAGAAGAGCGGGCACATGCTTCTCGAGAAGCGTGAAAAAGGGAGCATCCCAGATGACCCCGTACTTGACCACCTCGGCCAACCCGGAAATATAGTCACGGCGCGGCAACGTCTTGAGAAAATCGAGGTCGGCCTCAACGGCAATGGGTTGGTGGAAGGCGCCGACCAGGTTCTTGCCCTGTTCCAGATTGATCCCCGTCTTACCCCCCACCGAACTGTCCACCATGGCCAGCAAGGTTGTGGGAATCTGGACGAGGCGAACGCCCCTCAGGTACGTGGCCGCGACAAAACCGGCCAAGTCGCCGGTCACTCCGCCACCCAACGCCACGACCACGCTGAACCGATCCAGTCCGGCGGAGGCCGCCTGCTCGTATAAATAACCGACCCACTGCAGCGACTTGGTTGTCTCGCCTGCGGGAATCACGGCCTTTACAACGTCCATCCCGCCGACCGCCAGGCGCTTCTGGCAGGCCTCCCCATGCAAGGGATCAACGTTGGAGTCAGCCACCAGAAGGACGCGGGTTCCAGACTTCAACTCCGGCAGATCGGCCATACTCAAGGACTGCCCGATGTGGATCGGATAGGATCGCTCACCCAACTTGACATCAATCGTCGTCGCCATCTCGTTCTCTCCCCACAAACCAGATTTGATCATTTCACTCTATCGTACGGCAGAGACAGAGTCAACCTGCCCGAAACAAAATGGAATGCGTGATTTATTCGCGGCGTTTCTGTACTGTTCCCGCGGCATGAGACTATTTGATCATCTTAGAGAGCGGGGTCATTTCAAACGGCCGGTCAACGGGGCTTTGAATGCCCTTCGCTTCCTGGGGCCGGGACTGCTGGTCACCGTCGGATTCATTGATCCCGGGAACTGGGCCTCAAACGTCGCCGCCGGTTCCGGGTTCGGGTATCAGTTACTGTGGGTGGTGACGCTGAGTACGTTCATGCTCATCTTATTGCAGCACAACGCCGCCCACCTCGGCATTGTGACAGGACGCTGCCTTGCCGAATCGGCAACGGAACACCTGTCGCCCTGGATCTCGCGGCCAGCCCTGGCCTCCGCGGTTCTGGCCGCAGCAGCCACGGCATTTGCGGAAATACTGGGCGGTGGCATTGCGCTACAGATGTTATTCCACATCCCCTTGAAGTTTGGAGCGGCCCTGACTGCGGTGGTGGCCACGCTCCTGTTGCTCTGGAACTCCTACCGGCGGCTGGAGAAATTGATTGTTGGCTTTGTCTCCCTGATCGGACTGGCCTTCCTCTTTGAACTGTATCTCATTGACACGCATTGGGTTGAGGCGGCCGCGGGATGGGTCACGCCCAGTCTTCCACACGGGGCGATCCTCGTTGTCATGAGCGTACTCGGCGCCGTCGTGATGCCGCATAACCTGTTCCTGCATTCCGAGGTCATTCAAAACCGGGAATGGCATACCCAGGGGGAAACGGCCATCATCAGTCATTTGCGTTTCGAATGGCTCGACACCCTGTTTTCCATGATTGTGGGCTGGATGATCAATAGCGCCATGATCCTGCTGGCGGCGGCAACCTTCTTCCAGCAGAAGATCAAAGTCGATTCCCTGGAGCAGGCGGCGGACATGCTACGCCCCATCCTGGGACACAATGGCGCCGTCGCCGCCGCCGTGTTTGCCATTGCCCTGCTCTGCGCGGGATTGACCGCCAGCGTCACGGCTGGCATGGCTGGCGGCTCCATCTTTGCCGGATTATTCAACCACGGTTACGACCTGAAAAAAACATCATCAAAGGTCGGTCTGGCGACCACCATGGGGTCGGCGTTGACGGCGGTGATGTTTGTCAGCGACAGTTATCAGGCCTTGATCCTATCCCAGGTCGTGCTCAGCATCCAGTTGCCAGTCACCATCGTGATCCAAATCTACCTGACCTCCTCAAAGAAAGTCATGGGAATACACGCGAACACACCCATGGGGAATGTGTGGCTCCGGTTGATTGCGGGCATCGTCATCGCCCTGAACATGATTCTGCTCTGGAACACGTTGGTTTAACTTCAATACAGTTTCACAGATGTCACATTCCATGAACCCTACCCAAGACCCCGTCTGCGCCCTGGTCCTGCTTTCCGGGGGACTCGACAGCATGCTGGCCGCCTGTGTCCTGAAAGAGCAGGGCATCCACGTGACCGGCATCTGCTTCGAGAGCCCCTTCTTCACTGCTCACAAGGCGCGCGTCGCCGCAGAACAGGTGGGCGTCCCGTTGCTCGTCGAGAACTTCACCGAGGATCTCATCGCTATTGTGGAACATCCGAAGCACGGGTTTGGATCCTGTATCAATCCCTGCATTGACTGCCACGCCGCCATGATCCGGCGCGCCGGGATCATACTGAAACGCGACGGATTTAACTTCGTGGCCACCGGCGAGGTGCTCAACCAGCGTCCCATGTCCCAAATCCGGAGGAACCTGGATGTCGTGGCCGAGGATTCCGGCATCAGGGATCGATTGGTGCGCCCCCTCTGCGCCAGGATGCTACCCGAGACCGAGCCCGAGCGACTGGGCTGGGTTGACCGCAGCCGGTTACTGGCCCTGAATGGCCGGGGCCGAAAACCCCAGTACAAACTGGCGGAGCAGTATGGCATCACACAATATCCCCCCTCGGACGGCGGATGCAAGTTGACGGAACCCCACTATGCCGAACGGCTCTGGGATCTTCGTCGGAACCGGCAACTCCAGGATCTCCGCGCCATCACCCTGCTCCGGTACGGCCGCCATTTCCGGCTTTCCCCGCGGGTCAAGGCCGTCATCGGGCGGAACGCCACCGAGAACGAGATACTGGAAGCCTCCGCGAAACCCGGCGACACACTGCTGAACATGGCGCCGGGAATTCCGGGTCCGACCGGCCTCGTCACCGGTTCCGCCGGTGAATCGGAAATCCTGATGGCGGCCCGACTCTGCGCCAGCTTCAGCGATGTTCGCGCCGCGCCCACCGTCACCCTTCTCATCACCGGCCCTTCCGTCCACGGCGAAGTGGATGTGTCGCCCGCCACCGGTCTGGACATTGAACGACTGAAAATCTAACGGGTTGCCGAAAGATACAGCACAACAAATGTGGCATAGACGCCGCCGTTGCTGTCACGGAAAGCCACATCATAGTCCTTGCGGAATCGTTTCAATTCAGTTCGGGAGAGTAATGACGTCGAACGGGATACGGAACCGCCGGTCAATCCCTGGGCATGGAGGGTATTGAGAAAATCATCCGCCGAACGATACCGGGTCTGAATGGCCTCCTCCTCGCGGGCGGTGACTGAAAATCCCGCCCCTTGAAGCATCGAGACCACCTCATCGGTTGTGGGAAGACGTCCTGTCGGCATTTTCCCCGGGGCGATGCGGCGGCGCAGGGCATGCAGTTCCCCGAGTGTTCCCTCAATCATCAGGGCGGCGCTGATTCCGCCGCCGGGAGTAAGAAGGCCCCTGATACAGGCGAAGGTCTGATCCAGCGGGGTGATCCAGTGCAGGGCCGAACTGCTAAAAACCCAGTCAAACTGACATTCGGATCGGAAATCCCGAACATCCGAAACCACGTAGCGAAGGCCCGGCGCCGTCCCCCATCGTTCCTTCACATACGACACCATGGGTTCCGCCACATCCAACAAACACAAGGATGCGCCGGGATAGCGCTGGAGAAGTTTCTCGCTGAGCACGCCCGTACCGCACCCCACTTCCAGGATCGAAGCAGCTCCGAGACACTCCGGGTCCGGCGTCATCTCAAGCAGACGGGCCGCCACATGGTGGTGCAAATCGGCTCCTCGTTCATAAGTCCGGGCGGCGCGTGAAAACCGACGGGCAACCGAACTCAAGGAATCACTCCCTCGGCGCGGGCGGCCGATGCGATCAGAGTGGCAACCTGATCCAGGGTTTTCGCGGAATGGGCCAACGTTACGGAGAGACGCAACCGCGCCGTTCCCGGGGGCACCGTGGGCGGGCGGATGGGGACGGCCAGGACACCCTGATCCAGAAGACGCTGGTGCAGTCTCACCGCCTTTTCATTGTCGCCCACCATGATTGGAATGATCTGGCTTTCCGAGTCTCCGGTGTTCAACCCCTCGGCCCGCAACCGGTTCCGGAATGCAGCCGCACGCGCCAGCAGGGAGGCACCCATGCCAGGGGTCTCGCGCAGCACCTCCAATGCGCCCAGCGCCGCTCCTACCATGGCTGGAGGAAGGGCCGTGGAATAGATGAAGGACCGGGCCCGTTGGATCAATCCCTGGCGCATCACGTCCGAACACGCCACGAATCCGCCATAGCCCCCCAGCGCCTTGCTCAGGGTGCCCATGGACAGGTTGACCTCATGTTCCACACTATTCATGCGAACCAATCCTGCCCCACCGGGCCCGAAGACCCCTGTGGCATGGGCTTCATCCACCAGCATCATCGCTCCCTCGTGTCTGGCCAGCAGGGCGAGTTCCGCCACCGGCGCGAGGTCGCCGTCCATACTGAACACCGACTCCGTCACCAGGAGGCGGCGTCCTCCTTGAGCACACGTCTGGATTAACTTGCGGCAATGATCGACATCGTTGTGCCGGAACCTGTGAATCCTGGCCCGACTTAATACCGAGGCATCAATCAGGCTGGCGTGAGCGAGACGGTCGATAATAATATGGTCGCCCCTGCCGACAAGGGCATTGAACATGCCCACATTGGCGGCATACCCGCTGCCGAATACGAGGGCACAGGGATATCCCTTCAACACGGCCAACTGGTGCTCCAACCGCTCATGGCACTCCAGCGTCCCCACGACAAGACGGGACGCCGTGGCGCCCACCCCGAAGTCCTGAACGGCATCCCGGGCGGCGGTCCGGACTCGACGATGCCGGGCAAGGCCCAGGTAATCGTTGCTTGATAAATTAATCAGGGGGCGGCCACCGAGAATCACCTTGGGCCCGGTATTGGCGTAGGGAACAAGGCGCCTCTCCAGTCCCGCCTTGGCGAGACTGGCCAACTCGTCATAGATCCATCTTTCGGTCGGTCGCATGCCCGGTATCCTGCTGACCCAGGAGCCTGATGTCCAGTGATAAAATCACATCCCTGATCAACCGATCCCATTGACAACTTGCCTCCTCACCGGATCATCTTTCGGAGGGCCTGCATAAAGTAATTGAAATTGTCCCAAGGCACATCAGGCGGGATCAGGTGATCGAATCCCGGGATCCATCCGCCCTTAACCAACATCCGTTCGGTCCGATTCAATTCATGGTGCATGGCTTTGCGATCCTTAGCCAGGGCCCGTTTGTCCAGCCCGCCCATGATCCCCAACGTGGGATACTGCTCCCGGAACACCTCGATATCGCACCCGGCCTGCACCTCGAACGGCATAAAGGCGTTGACCCCGTGCTTCATCATCAGCGGTACCAGTTCATCCACCATGCCGTCTGAATCCACCGACATCACCGGTACCCCGTGCGCTTTGGAAAAGGCC
>CAYHEL010000029.1:0-13665 GCA_964355415.1 uncultured Verrucomicrobiota bacterium
ACATTTCATCGCCAGCATATATCCGGCCTGCGGCGCCCAGACCCGGAGATGGGACAGTTCCACGACTTCCCGGACAGGAGGCGCTGTGAGAAAGAATCCTTTGGCGGCATCGTTAAGCCAGTCTTCCGACAGGCCCATCCGGGCGGCCACCGCCCGACTCGCCTCCCTGATTTCACGAGTCGGACGAAAGATCGCATCGACATCTTTGGTCGATTCACGCGCCCGGAATACCAGACACATGACCGCCCCGCCACACATGCCGATTTCTCCCTTCACCCCATGCGCGGCCAGTTCGGTATTCAGTTCTTCAAATAGTCTGAGAATGGCTTTTGCATTTAACATCGTCAGGCCCTTGATAGAAAATTAGCGAGCACAAAGATATTTCGTGAGCGAAACCACGCGGGCGATTCCACTAAAGCGGATGCCTTGAGATTCTCGACCCCGGCCACAAACCAAGGTTGGCTTAACGGAGGGATTCCCGCACACCACGGGGGCGCCCGCAATCCGTTTTCGGCGCATAGCGTCTCTACCACGGTCGCACATAGCGCCTGCAATCTGATGTCAAGTCCGTTAACTGGCGGATCAAGCAACTCGCAATGACGCGTAGCCCTGAACGCATCAACAAAGTCAAATAGGTGTATTTTCCATGATTCGAATCCGTCCAGCATCATACGAATGGAAATCTCCTGAATGGAATCCGGACGCATACGCAGAAACTGATCGACCACCAGATTCACGCCTCTCCTGGGTAGGTTGAGAGCCCCGGCAACCTGGGAAACGGTCTTGATCCGCCAGTTGTGTCCGCTTTTCTCAAGGAGTTGAAGTCCCCGGAACGAAACCGCCGCCCGCTGAGCCAGCGCTCGCTGCGAGATCCCCCTTTGTTTTCGAATATCAGTCAAAACTTTCATAACCCATAAAATATATGACTCATTATAGTTAGTCAATACCGTAGAACCGGAATATCGCCGGATTTGTGATAAAATGCCGTTGGATGGAGTCGCATCTTGCAGGAAGTGGATTTTGGGGTAACAAGCACCCTTGTCTAATTACGGACGGATTGATTATAGTGATCGGAGTTTTCGGAATGAATATTTTAAGAAGGACTCAAGACAACATGAAAACATCGTTTCACGCGCATCATTCACCAATGGGAGCCCATAGTTCACTGACCTGCGGTATGCACGGGGCCCGCAGCGGGATGGGGATGGAATTGGGGAAGCCTGTCGATGGCGGCGTCTATGTCGGGTATGAGGATGACAAGGGCGTGCTGCATTTCCTGCCGATGTTCTCCATGAAGGACGATGAGCGGGCGCGTTATGTGCAGGGTGGCGAATCGGCGGCGGTTAAGGCGACCGAACGGGTGATTCCGGCCGACGCGATCACGCGCGAGTACCAGTGGGCGACGGATACGTTCAAGGCCGAGGGACTGACCTTTGAGATCGTGACCCCCTTCTTCTCGATCCCTGACCCCGCCACGAGTTCGGCCCAGGAACAGAAATACGCCTCATGTCCTGCCACCCTCATCAAGGTCAGTTTCGACAACCGTAAATCCAGGAAGCCCCGCCGATTCTTCTTCGGTGTGCGGATGGATGGGATGTGGACTGTCCCGTATGGGCAGGATGAGCATTTTAAGTGCCTGACCCAGCGTGATCGCCTGGGAATTGCCACGGAGGACGACGTCGAAACGTTCGTGAACTTCGATGTGCCCAAAGCCATGAGACGCTCCCATGGAAACCCGCACTTCCTGTTGGGTCAAACGGCAGGTTTCATCGCGGAAGCCAAGGGGGGTGAGACACGCGAGTTGTTGATCAGCGTGGGTTACTTCAAGTCGGGACAGGCCACCACGGGCAAGCGTACGCGCTACTGGTACACCCGGTATTTCAGCAATATTGAGGAAGTCCTGCACTATTCCCTTGAGATGGCGCCCGGCTACCTGGCGGAGGCCGAGGCGCGTGATGCCGAATTGAAGGAGGCCAAACTCAATTCCGAACAGAAATTCCTGATCGCCCACGCCACCCACAGTTACTGGGGTTCGACCGAGTGGCTGGATGATGGCGGGCGTCCGCGGTGGATCGTTAACGAGGGTGAATATCTGATGATGAACACCTTCGACCTCACCGTCGACATGTTGTTCTTCGAGATGCAGTTCAATCCCTGGACGGTGCGCAATGTGCTCGAGCAGTTTGTGCGCGAGTACAGTTACTATGACCAGGTGTTCGCGCCGGGCAAGCCCGGGAAACTGTACGAAGGGGGCATCTCCTTCACCCATGACATGGGGGTGATGAACACGTTCAGTCCGTCGGGGCGCAGCAGTTACGAGGTCTCCAAACTGGATCGCGAATGTTTTTCCTTCATGACCTCGGAGCAACTGGCCAACTGGGTGTGCTGCGCCGGCGTGTATTACGCCCAGACGCGTGACGACGATTTCCTGGTCAGGCATCGCGGGATTCTTGAGGATTGCCTGCGCAGTCTGCAGCACCGCGACCATCCCGATCCCCGCAAACGCACGGGCATCATGAAGTTCGAAAGTTCCTTCACGCAGGGTGGGGGCGAAATCACCACGTATGATTCGCTGGATCACTCGCTGGGACAGGCGCGTAACAACATCTACCTGGCGTCAAAATGCTGGGCGTCCTATCTGGCGCTTGAATTGATGTTCAACACGCTGGGCGCCGCTGACAAGGCCGCCGAATGCGTGAAGTCCGCCAAACTCTGCGCGAAATCCCTGGTCAAGGGGTACAACAAGAAGTTGGGTTTCATTCCCGCCGTGCTCGAAGGGGGCAACAAGAGCGCCATCATTCCCGCCATCGAGGGACTGATCTTCCCGCATGAGATGGGATTGAAGGACGCGGTTTCACCCAACGGTCCCTATGGCGACCTCATCAAGACGATGAAGTTGCATCTTGAGAACATCCTTGTCAAGGGCGTGTGTCTCTATGATGACGGCGGTTGGAAATTGTCATCCACGGCCGACAATTCATGGATGAGCAAGATCAACCTGTGCCAGTACATTGCCCGCAACATCCTGGGAGTGAAGTCCGGCAGGGCCGGATCCCTGGCCGATCACGCGCATGCCGAATGGGAACGCAACGGATCCGAGTTCGATGCCTGCTCGGACCAGTTCAAGTCGGGTGTGGCGAAGGGGAGCCGGTACTATCCCCGCATCGTCACCAACATCCTGTGGATGAAGTAGGGCCGCCTACCGGGCGGCCCAGACCATACCCCGGAGCACGATCTCGCGTGCTTCGGGAACCAGGAAGTCCTTATCCGTGTGACCCCAGCAGGCCACGAACACGCGGCCCTTGCCGTAGGTCTTCGTGTACGCATAGGGCATGACGGTTCCCGCCTGGTAACGGTCGCGCTCGCCGTGTTCACCACTGAAGACTGTGCGGCACAGGACATGCACGCTCGGGTCGACATGGATGAAATACTGCTCGGTGTTGGGCATGTCAAAATTCCGGAGGCCCTTCACGATGGGATGCTGGGTGTCCACAATCTCCACCGTGTAGGAGGGAATGCAGTTGCCCGGGTGCGCCACCCATTGTCCGCCTGTCATCCACTGGTACTCGGTGTGTTCGCGGAACGAGTCGATAATACCGCCATGCCACCCGGCAATCCCGGCTCCGGCCCGCACGGCGGCCAGAAGTCCTTCTGCCTGGGTTTTTTCGATTTTCCCCATCGTCCAGCACGGGACGATCAGGTCTTGTGCCGCCATGAGATCGGCATCGGCATAACAGGCCATCGTGTCTGACACTTTGACCTCAAATCCCCGTTCAGTCAGCAAGGGCGCAAGCAATTCAACCGACGCCTTGGGCGTGTGCCCATCCCAACCGCCCCAAACCATAAGTGCTTTCTTCATGTGCTTCCTTTTGTGTTTAAATCAAGCGTCCAGTGTTCCGGGCAGGAGACCCAGGGGAAGTGCGGCCGGGCGTTTGCAGGTGCTGGTGAGTGTGATCGCCCTGCCTTTCGCCGAGGAGTCCGCTGCCGCCTCCATGGCATCCAGCACATGGAAGGCCAACTCGCCGCTCGCGCGGTGCGGTCGTCCGGACTGGATGGCATTGGCCATGTCGGCAACGCCGATGCTCCGGCTGTTTTCCGTGTACCCATGCGTGAGCGGGACTTCCAGCCAATCCTTGCCCTTGCGTCCGATTCGGACGGGTCCGCCGAACGTGTTGGGATCCGGCACGCTCAGGGTGCCCTCAGTCCCGTAGATCTCAATGCGCGGCAGTTGGGCTGTCTGGCAGTCAAACGACATGATCATGGAGCAGATCGTGCCCTGGGCGAAATCAAAAACCGTGGAGTAGTGGGTCAGCGCCTTGACCTTCATGATTTTACCATACTGGGGTTGACTGGTAATCATGCGTTCCGAGCGGGTCGTGCGGGCCGAACCGCTCACGCGTTTGATGGGGCCCAGCAGATTGACCAGTGCGGTCAGGTAGTAGGGACCCATGTCCAACATCGGTCCACCGCCGAGGTCGTAATAGAATTCCGGCTGCGGGTGCCAGCTCTCATGCCCGGCACACACCATGAAGGCGGAAGCGGCGACCGGTTTGCCGATCCAGCCGTCATCAATGAGTTTCCGGCAGGTCTGGATGCCGCCGCCGAAGAAGGTATCCGGGGCGGAGCCGACACGGAGTTTCCTGGCTTTGGCCGCAGCCAGGATCTTCTGGCCATCCCTACGGGTGACGGCCAGGGGTTTCTCCCCGTACACATGCTTGCCTGCCGCGAGGGCGGCGAGGGCGACAGCGGCGTGGGCCTTGGGGATGGTCAGGTTCACAACAATCTGGATGTCACGGTCTGCCAGCAATTCCCTGACGGAACAGGCCTTGGGTATTTTGAATTCCTCGGCCTTGGCCTTCGCCCGGGCAGGATCCAAATCCGCGCAGGCCGCGATTTCAAGGTTATGAAAGGTTTGACCGGCCTTGAAGTAGGCCCCGCTGATATTCCCGCAACCGATGACACCGATTTTTGTTCTTTGCATGCTGACTCTCCTTGGCCGCATAAAATACTTGTGCTTTGACTTCATGACAATACCCATTATTATATTTCTGAAGAACTGACCTTAATGCAGAATCAAGACAAGGGTGCCAGCGAGATATGACTTATAAAGTACTCCGCAAGGAAGTCTGTGAAGCGAATCAGGATCTTGGAAGGCGCCATCTGATTTCTCTCGGTATGGGTTGCGCCAGCGGGATTGATCGCGAACGGGGCGTTGTCGTGGTGAAGCCCTCTGCGATTCCGCACACCTGCCTGACGCCCGAGGATATGCTGGTGTTGGATCTGGCCGGCAAGGTGGTGGAGGGAACCTTGACGCCATCTCCCGATGTTGCGGCGCACGTGTATCTTTATCGGGAGTTCAAGTCGGTTGGTGGGATTGTAAATGACTTCAGTTCCTATGCCACCTTGTTTGCCCAGGCAGAACGGCCGATTCCCTGTTTTGGCATCATACACGCCCGCTTTTTCAAGGGCGAAATCCCGGTCACCCGCGCCCTGCGAAGGCCGGAAATTGAACGGAATTACGAGCGAAGCCTTGGGAGTGTGATCACGGAAAGGTTTTCCCGGTTGGATCCCATGGAGATACCGGGCGTCCTGGTGTCGCACCATGGGCCGTTTGCCTGGGGGCGAACCGTGGAAGAGGCGGTTGTGAATGCCGCGGCGCTTGAGAAGATCGCGGAACTGGCCTTTGGCACCCTGCAACTATCACCGCAGACAGTGCCCATCACAGGGATCCTTTCGGAAAAACAGTTTCCGGTCCAACCCTGATCGCCTACACGTAGCCGGCGCCGAACTTCTCGGCTGCCAGTTTCTGCACTTCCTTGACGGCCTCAGCCTGGTCGGCCGGACAAATCAGGGTGGCTTCAGGGGTGTGGATGACGATGAGATCCTTGCATCCCACCGTGACGATCAGATGCTTCGGATCACTCGAGGCTGCCAGCACGCCCTCGCTCCGGAGCAGGAGCGATTTGCCCCCGCCCGTTGCATTCCGATGTCCGTCCTGTGAACAGGTTTGCGCGAAGGAAGGCCATGACCCGACATCGAGCCATTGCAGGGGCATGGGGACGGCGGCCACCTTGACCTTGGCATCACGTGAAGCGGGTTCCATGACGGCAAAGTCCACGCTGATTTTCTTCAGGGTGGGATAAATTTCATCCAGAACGGCTTTCTGTTGCGGGGTGCCCCAGGCGGTGGCGATTTTTTCAATCCCTGCATAGTTCTCCGGTTGATACCGGCGAATACAATCCAGCAGGGTCCTGGCCTGCCAGACAAACATCCCGCTATTCCACAGATAACGGGTCGGTCCCAGTTTGAAATACTCCTGTGCCGTGGCGGAATCCGGTTTTTCCTTGAACTGATCCACGAGGTTGGCCCCGCTTCCGATCGCTTTGCCCAATTGAAGATAACCATACCCGGTGGCCGCCTGAGTGGGTTCTATTCCGAAAGTGACCAGGGTGTCCGGAGTTTGCTCCGCGATGCGGAACCCATGGTCGACAATCTTCTGAAACTGATCAATGGGTTCGATAATATGGTCGGCGGTAAAGACGGCGATGACAGCCTCCGGATCGGTTTTGGCCAGAACGGCCGCGCAGAAGCCCACGGCATTAAGGGTATCGCGGCCGCAGGGTTCACCTAGAAACTGGTTGGCGCCCAATTCGGGGAGGGCCTGACGCATGAGGGCTTCCTGTTTGTAGGACGCGCAGATGTAACGTTGCGGGGCGGGAACCAGTCCTTCCAGCCGATGGGCGGAAATCTGGACGAGGCTCTGCCCCTTGATGAAGGGGAGCAACTGTTTGGGTTTGCTTTCCCGACTCATCGGCCACAATCGTGTTCCCGATCCTCCTGCCATAATCACAGCGTATCTCATAATTGGCTCCCCTGTTGCTTAATTGAGATTCATACGTCCTGATGAATACTATGTCGATCAGACTCAACCGGGCAAGATGAATGTGAGGGGATTCACGGGCAGCGATTTTGGATTGTGCGCGATGAGGCGGGGTGTCTATCATGACAAGCCATGGGGCCAGTTATCAACATTGTTCTAACCGGTGTGGGTTTTGCCGGGGTTTTGGCCGGGTTGCTTGTTGGAATAAGGCGCACCCATAAACTCGTTGTCGGCATGGCGATGGTTCTGGTTCTGGTCGCCGTTTATGCCTATTCGCGGGCCCGGTTGGTTCCTTATCAATCCGACGATGACCGGCGTTGCGTGCTTCTGACCGGGGATGAGCCGGATTATCTCCTGACCGCCCTGAGCCTCGCCCGGGATGGCGATATCAATGTGGATAACAATATCCGGCAGCGTGATTATCTCCTCTTTCAAACCCGGCCGGTAGGCGGCGGTGACTTCGATTTTTTCAACCGAATTTCAAAGGGGCGTATTGCCTCGCACCGGGCCGAGTGGGGTTCAGCCCGGTATATGCAACACCGTCCTGGGGTCAGCGTGTTTGTGGCCCCGGTGTTTGCCCTTGCCGGTGGGAACTACCGCTGGTGGGCCTATGTCTTGATGTCTCTCAGTCTCGTCGTGTTTTCTGTTGCAAGCTGGGTGTTGGGTTGCCGGCTTGGCGTGGATCGGGGAGTGGCGGGAGTTGTCTGTTCGGGCAGTCTGCTGGCAGCCCCGGTACTGTTTTACGCCAGTCAGATCTATCCCGAAGCGGTGGCCGGTTGTTTGCTGGCAGGGGCCGCGCTCTTATGCGTCACGGGCGGGCGTGGGCTATGGTTGGCGGTTACGGCCCTGCTTGCCGTGGTCTGGTTCACAGACAGGGCGTTGCCCGCATGTGCGGTTCTGGCCGCCGTGACGGTGTGGAGGTTGCCGTCGTGGAGACAAAGGAGTGTCGCGGGCCTGGTGCTGGCGGGAAACGTCGTCCTGTTCGGGTTGTATTGCCAGCATCGTTTCGGGATGCCGTTCCCGATTTCCCATAATGAAGTATTCGATGTCAGAGTGGCGTTGATCCCGCGCCGGATGTTTCAGATTCTGTTCGATAGCATGCAGGGCTGGGTCTGGTTATTTCCGCCCGTTCTGCTCCTGCCTGCCCTCGTGTGGACTCTGATCCGGCAGCGACCCGTTCCCGTGGTTCCGCTCGTCCTGGTTGCCGCGCTGCTCTTGAACCTGGCGATGGTGGCATCCTTTGGCGATTGGCGCGGCGGCACAAATCCAAGGGGCCGGTATTATGTCATCCCGCAGTTACTGTTGATCCCCCTATGGTTCCACTGGTTCCGTTCCGGGATTGGCCGGGTGGTTCGGGTTCGAGCGGCGTGGTTTCTCGGCCTTATGACTCTGGCTCTGATCCCCTTGCCGTGGCTGGTGGATCATCCGTCGTGGTGGTACCGGCCGTATCACCCGTTTTTCGGATGGGAACCCATTCAACGGTATTACGACTTTCTTCCCTCGCTTCCCGATGATGCGACGGGGCGCGATTGGTTGAAACTGCTGGCCTGGATCCCGGTTTTGCTCATTCCTTCCGCCTTCTGCATCCGGGCGCAAGAAAAGGTGCACAACACGGCAATTACTGCTTCTCGTGAAGTTTAACCTTGTTCCAGAAGGCGTCCAGTTCGGCCAGGGAGCAATCGGTCATCAGTTTCCCTTCAGCATGAACCAGGGCTTCAACGCCCTGGAAGCGACGGGAGAATTTACGTACGGTGGCGGCCAGTAACTCCTCGGCATGTAACTTCTGGAAGCGGCTGAGATTGACGACGGAGAAAAGCAGGTCGCCGATTTCCTCGGCGATGTGCTCGCGGTCGCCCGAGCGCATGGCTTCCTTGGTCTCCTCCAGTTCCTCCTCCAGTTTAGCCATGACGTCATGGATGGCCGACCAGTCGAACCCGACGCGGGCGGCACGACTCTGGACCTGGTGCGCCTTCATCAGGGCCGGGAGATGTTTGGGAACGCCATCGACAACGGATCGTTTCCCGGTTTTCTTTTCCTTGTTTTTGATCTCTTCCCACTTGGTCAGCACGTCCTTCGATCCGGTGACTTTGACATCGGCGAAGACGTGGGGATGGCGGCGGATCAGTTTCTCGGCCAGCACGGTGCAAATGTCGTCAAACCCGAACTCGCCCTTTTCCTGGCGGAGTTGAACCTGGAAGACAATCTGGAGCAACATATCGCCCAGTTCCTCCTTGTGTTTCTCCACGTCGCCGGAGTCGATGGCGTCGATCAACTCATAGCATTCCTCGATCAGGAACGGTTTGAGCGAGTCCAGATTCTGCTCGCGATCCCAGGGGCAGCCCCCCTCCGGGTTGCGGAGTTTCCGCATGATTTCGATGACCTGGTCAATCGGCTTAGTAGTCATGGATTCTCTTGCTGGTTCGGATGGCGCAGAATTCGGGGCCGCACATGGAGCAATGGTCGGCATCACTTTCGTTGCAAACACGGGTCCGCTCATACCGTTTACGGGCATGTTCCGGGTCGATTGACAGGGAGAACTGGCGTTTCCAGTCCATGGCCATCCGGGCTTCGGCCATGGCATCATCCGCATCGCGTGCACCGGGCAGTCCGCGTGCAACGTCCCCGGCATGGGCGGCGATGCGGTAGGCGATTACTCCCTGATGAACCTCGTCTTCGTCCGGCAGGCCGAGATGTTCGGCGGGTGTCACATAACACAGCAGACACGCCCCGTAATAGGCGGCGGCGGTGGCGCCGATACAGGAGGTGATGTGGTCATAGCCGGGAGCGATGTCGGTGACGACCGGGCCGAGAACATAGAAGGGTGCTTCATGACAGACCTTGTGCTCGCGCTCCATGTTGGACTGGATCTGGTTGAACGGGACATGGCCCGGCCCCTCAACCATGACTTGAACGCCTTCACGGCGGCACCAGAGGACAAGCTCGGCCAGGGTGTCGAGTTCGGCGAACTGGGCTTCATCGCTGGCATCCGCCAGGCAGCCCGGGCGGAGCCCGTCGCCGAGGGAGACGGTGACATCGTATTTCCGGCAGATCTCGATGACTTCATCCCAATGGGTGAAGAGGGGGTTGTCCTGTTTGCGAACCGTCATCCACTCGGCCATGAGGGCGCCACCGCGGCTGACGATCCCGAGTTTGCGTTTCAGGGCCATGGGAACATGGCGGCGGAGCAATCCCGCGTGAAGCGTCATGAAATCCACACCCTGTTTCGCCTGCTCCTCAATAACCTGAAGCAGGAGTTCAGGGGTCAGATCCATGGTGTTGCCCTTAAGCCGGGAGATGGCTTCGTAGAGGGGAACCGTGCCGAGGGGGACAGGACTGGCCTTCAGCATACCGGCGCGTATGGCCGCGAGGTCGGCGCCGACACTCAGATCCATCACGAAGTCGGCTCCGGCCTTGAGGGCGATATCCAGTTTCCTGAGTTCCTCGCCTTCCGCGGAGCGTTCCGTTGAGCGACCGAGGTTGGCGTTGACCTTGGTGCGGAAGGCGCGTCCCGCGATGGCGGGGCGGGTCATGGGATGGGCGGGATTGGCCGGCAGAACGGCCCGGCCGGAGGCGATTTCGTCCCGAATCAAGGTCGCCGATACGCGTTCAAAGCGGGCGATGGTTTCCATGACCGGCGTGATTATACCCTTGCGGGCTTCAATTAACTGGGTCGTCATGCGACTGCAGATCCTTTCTTTGCAAAGGGTCAGACAGTATTGATTTTGTTGTGGGCAGTCAAGATCAGAGGTTCGGGGACAGGTCATAAATTAAAATAGTTTACCCTATAGAGACGAATTAGTTCGTTGTGTGGGTGTGGGACGGGTCTTGTCTGTTGAGGCAAATTCTGATTAATTCCTACCGGGTCAGGTGTGAATGGCAAGCCAAAGTAGTTTGAACGCCGCCGGAAATCACCAGGAAATGAAATCAACCATGAAGTCAATGTGCGGGGTTCTCTCTGCGCTCTTTCTCTTTCTCGCCTGGGATGGCACGGTTTGTCGGGGCGGCGAAACGGGTTTCCTGCCATCGCCCGACGGCCGGTTCGTTGCCTCTGTTGTTCGTTCATCACTCGAGATTCCGTTCGGGCCTGAAACGATCAGTTTTCGCCAGACGGTCTCACTGCGGGTCCGCAGCATGGATGGCAAAGAGGTCCTTACCCTCCAGATCAAAAAGGCCAAGGAATTGTACCAGGTGGCATATGGGTACCTTGACCTTGCCTGGAGTCCTGACAGTCGGATGGTCGCGTATCGGAGTGGCGCTGATTTGGCGGTGGTGGACATCGCCACAAAGACAACGACGCAACTGGGCCATTCCTCCGGATCAATGAGATGGTTCGGTTCATCTCATATCGTGCATGTCGTCAACAAGGGTTCCGTTGATCGGGTTTCCGTCACAACGGGAGTTTCAGAAAGCCTGTTCCGCACGAATGTGCCCGATGAGTTTCACTCATCAACCTCTCCCTACAACAACCAGTTGTCGCCCGATTGCAGATGGTTTGTGACCATGGACGGGAAGACCATTATTGTGGTGGATTTAAACAAGAATGCGGTTGTATACAGTCATGAGCGGGCGATGAAGCCTGTTTTCTGTTGGTGGAGCGCCGCCTCGGACCGCTGCCTGATCAACGGATTGGCCGACATTAAAACCGGTGATGCCTGGCCTCATGAGACGGGCTTTCTGGATGTCCTGTATTGTTTCCGGTTAGATTCCGGTCAGTTTGAGGATTTGACCGACAAACTCAGGGTGTTGAACGGGAACTTCAACGCCACGCCACGTCCGGACGCTTCGTTTCCTGTATGGTTTGATGATGGAAATTCCTTTCTGGTTTCCGGGTGTGTTGAAAGGAAGGATCGAAAGTCTGATCAGAGCGGATACCGGGTTCGGCATTGGATCTGTCACTCTGCACCCTGGTCAACCCTGTGCATTCAGGATACCAACGGCCAGGGATTGGTGAACCCAAGACTTTCGCCGCGTGGCGACTTCCTGATGATGAACAAGGAGAATCACGAAGACTCCTGTGACGGTGACGGGTTTCTCTCCAAGGTCTCGTATGACGCCAGGGGGAATCCCCAGTTGAGCAAAACCGTCAACGTTCTGTCGTCCTCGTCAGGCGATTGGTTCTGGTCGGCTGACGGGAAAGGTGTCATGACCTTCAAGAATGGCCGGTTCAGACTGCAAAACTTGCCTTAGGTCACTGATGACGGATCGCTACGTCCAGCACCAATGCAGAAGGGGCCACATTAAAATGTGGCAGCCACCAGCGCTGCATAGCACGCAAGCCCTCTGCGCAGAATCGGGGCCATTCTCTTCTTCTCCATTCTCATTCCCGGTTCGAACGGTCACATTGAAGGTTTCGGAGACCCGTCCGCGGGGCGACGAACACCCTCCGATGTGTTGTTCTGCGTCTTCTTGTCCTTGAGTAGTCTTTCGATCTCCAGTCGTTCCGCCATCTCTCTCATGAACAGACCAAAGTAAACTGGCTGAAAGTCCGATCCTTTGAGAAGGAAGATGAATGTCTTGCCTTCCACTTCCTTCTTTCGGCCGCCAAGGGTGTCATGCCACATCTGCCAAAGGGGAATTGTGATTTCTCCCGGCACTTTGCCAGTCGTGGACGCAACGACTCCGTTTGTGGCAACCGAGACATGGAGACGAAGCATGTTCTCACTGCCCGGACCTGTCCGGGCAGTCTTCTTGGTTACCTGACTGCCTTTACCATCTATCATGTCCACTCGGGTCACCGTTCCGACAAGGATGTGGTCGGCCTCGGAGACCAGATTCGTCAGGTCACGAAAGGCAATCGACGTAGCATGCGCCTGCACAGTCAGCACGATGGCAACAAATCCGATGAATGTCTTCATTTCTCTCCTTGCAACGAATAGCGTTTTATCCCCTGTGCGGCGAGGATGCTCCCGCGTTAACGTGTCACTGCTTTCTTCATATTCCTCTTGCTCAACGGCGACCATCACGGGCGGCGAAGCCGTACGGGGGATTGTCGGGTTCGAGAAATCAATCCCAACACAGTCCGGTATTCTTCATAAACAGAGACTTGTGTGCACACTTGGGACATGGAACTTCAACGACTATCCCGTCCTTATGTTTTCTGATTTCCGTGTACTTGATCTCTACAATGTCTCGGTTCTTGGTGCACCTTTGACACGCAAGTGGATTCTCTGGTCGTCTTCCGAGTTCAGGTTTGAGACTGTCACGAAGAAAAGTGTACCGATTCCGCCCGTCCTTCGACAGGTCGGGGGTTGCGAGACGCTTTTCATAGTCTGCGACCAAGTCCTGCAATTCCTTCTTGCTGACAAGGTCGATGCAGGCGAACTCCTTACAGTCCCGGCAGTAGACGACGCCAAAGTTATGCCCTGGCATCTTGCCGGCGCCGACAGCGATTTCAGTTTTGCCACGGTCTTTGACTGCGTACTGACAATTCGTGCACGTTATCGTGATACCCATTCCGGCAATGGCGTCCAGCGACATCATGACGATCAACGAAACAAAAGGGATCACTTTCATAATTCTTCTTCTCGGCATATATTTTACGTCGTGACGGGTTTGCCGGGACCATGATCCAGTAAACCATCCGGCCCCTATTTCAGTCGGTCATCTCCCTGACTTACTGTATACAAGAAATCGCCTTGTTCACCGTCAAGGTTTTCACACAACGTTCTATCCTGTCAACACTTTCAGAAGTTGAATTACACCCGACAGGCTGACTTGACAGGGACACCGGGGGACACCGGGGACAGACTAATAATTAAATAATACTAGACATGATTAGATGTTAA
>CAYHEL010000030.1:0-13586 GCA_964355415.1 uncultured Verrucomicrobiota bacterium
CTATCGGCCCAGAAATTGATCGAGATTCTGGGCCACACCCGTTTGGAAGTCTTTGCTGGACTGTCGGTGGGCGTCATCATTGGCGCTCTGGTCACACGGTTTTTGGCATAACCCGGCGCGCTACCCGTCTTCGGGTCACACATTGAACAGGAACTCGATGACGTCCCCGTCCTGTACCAGGTACTCCTTGCCCTCGACGCGCAACAGGCCTTTGGCCCTGCAGGCGGCCTCGCCGCCGTGGAGAATATAGTCACTGTAGGCAATGACCTGGGCCCGGATAAATCCACGCTCAAAATCCGTATGGATCACACCCGCCGCCTGGGGCGCCTTCCAGCCGCGCCGGATCGTCCAAGCCCGGACTTCCTTCGGGCCGGCCGTCAGAAAACTGATCAGGCCAAGCGCATGGTAGCCGGTATGCACGATTTGATCGAGCCCGCTTTCCACCACCTTGTATTCCTTGAGGAACTCCAGACGCTCGGGTTCGGACATCCCGTTGAGATCTTCCTCCATCTTGGCGCAGATCTTGACCGCATCGCAACCGCGTTTCGAGGCATGCTCCCGGACGCGTTTCACAAAGTCGTTATCATCCTGGAGCCCGGCTTCGTCCACATTACAACAGTAAATCATCTTCTTGTCCGTCAAGAGCGGGCATTCCTTGAACATCAACACGGCGGCGTCAGACCGGTGGTCTTCAAATTCAACGGCCATCCCGCCCCTGCCAAGATGATCCAGCAAGGCCTGGCTTAAGTCGAGGGCGACTTGAACGCTTTTGTCTCCGCGCACCTGCTTGGCCAGTCTGGCCACCCGTGTTTCCACGGCCTGATAATCCGCGAGGATGAGTTCCGTCTCGATGACCTCGACATCCCGAACCGGATTCACGGCCCCGTCAACGTGAACAATATTTTCATCGTTAAAACAGCGCACCACATGCAGGAGGGCATCGGTTTCACGGATATTCGTCAGAAACTTGTTCCCCAACCCCTCCCCCTTGCTGGCGCCTTTGACCAGTCCGGCAATATCAACAAAATCGACCGTGGCGTGGATAATTTTTTGAGGCTTGGCCAGCTCCGCCAGTTTGCCCAACCGTGCATCCGGAACGGGAACAACGGCCTTGTTCGGTTCAATGGTGCAAAAGGGGTAATTGGCGCTTTCCGCGTTCTGGGCGCGTGTCAGCGCGTTAAAAATCGTCGACTTGCCAACATTGGGAAGTCCCACAATACCGATGCTAAGACCCATGATAATTCTCCCGAAAACCGGTTAGCTTAACAGGTTTTGTTTATTTTCCTATCCGAAACCTCTTGACCAATGCTCTCCCCGGAACTATAGTCACCAGCCTTGAAGAAATGGGCTGTTTTTCAAAGAGTGGGCTTGTCCCACTCTTTTATGTATAGGAACGGCCCTGAAAGACCGGATCGAGGTAACTTATGAACGGCGAACTGGCAGCAGTATTGAGTTTTCTTGAAAAAGAGCGTGGCATTGACCGCGAAACCCTGTTTCTCACAGTCGAGGCGGCCCTCTTGTCGGCATCCCGGAAAAGTGTTGGACCTGCGAAAAGTGTGCGCATTCACATGGATCGTAAAACGTGTGACATCAAGGCGTTCGCCACGGTTACCGTTGTTGAAAAAGTACAGAATCCTCACGACGAAATCAGCATTCCGGATGCCCGCCGGGTGAAACCGGACGTGATGTTGAATGACTCGATCGAGATCGAGGTTACCCCCCAGAATTTCGGGCGTATCGCCGCTCAGACCGCCAAACAGGCAATCCTTCAGAAAATCCGGCAGGCCGAGCGCAATATTGTCTATGAGGAATATCGGGATCGCGTGAATGATATCGTCAGCGGCACGATCCGACGCTTTGAGCGCAGCGATATCGTCGTGGACCTGGGCCGGGCGGAAGCCATTCTCGGAGCCAAGGAACGAATCTCCACCGAAATTTACCAGATTGGGGATCAGATTCGCGCCCTGGTCATCTCGGTTCAGGATAGCGCCTCCGGTCCCAGTATCCTGTTGTCCCGCAGCCACCCGGATTTCGTGCGCAGACTTTTTGAACTCGAAGTGGCCGAAATCGGTGATAAGACTGTGGAGATCAAGGGGATCGCGCGCGAGGCGGGTTTCCGTTCCAAGATCGCCGTTGTCTCAAAGGATTCCAAGGTGGATCCCGTGGGAGCGTGTGTCGGCATGAGAGGCGTTCGGGTGAAAAACATCGTGAGGGAACTCTCCGGCGAGAAAATTGACATCGTCCGATGGAGTGATGACATTAAAACCTACGTTACCAACGCCCTCTCGCCGGCCAAACTATCCAAAATTGAATTGGACGCGACCAAGGCCCATGTGGTGCATGTCACCACGGAAGCGGATCAACTGTCACTGGCAATCGGCAAGCGCGGGCAGAATGTCCGCCTGAGTTCAAAACTTGTCGGTTGGAAAATTGACGTCCAGAAGGATGAAGGCGACGTCACTTTTGAGGAGAAGGTGGCAAAAGCCGTCAGTGTTCTGGCGGTCATTCCGGGAATCGGCCGTGAGTTCGCGGAGAAACTGGTGCAGGCCGGATTCCTTAATGTGGAAGGGATTCTGGCGGCGGAGGTCTCCGATCTCGAGGCCACCGGGCAGTTCGACAGCGTCACGTCCAAGGCTATCTATGAAGCCGCGGCGGCGGCACAACCTTACGTACAGGAAAGTACCGAAACGATCCCATGAGAGTGCACGAACTGGCAAAAGAGTTGGGGTTCCACAGCAGTAAAGACCTGTTGGATCAGTTGATCGCAATGGGTATTCCGGCCAAGAACCATATGACGGCCCTGGAACCCGATGTCGTCGCGAAACTGCGCGCTTCGGTTCAGAAAATTGCGGTGGCGGCGACCGTTCCCGAAGCGCCTCCCCCGCCTCGCCCAGCTCCCGCCGCCAGTCCGGAAACCAAACCCGCGCCCGCCGGAAGTCCAACCCCGGACGAACAGAGCAAGGTAATCACCTTGAAAGGCCCCATCGGCGTGCGGGATCTGGCCATCAACCTCAGCATCCGTCCCAATCAACTTATCGCCGAACTGATGCGGCTCAATGTTCTTGTCTCCATCAACGAAGTGGTCGAGATCAAGGATGCCGCCCGAATCGCCGAACGGCATGGGTTCACGATCGAGCGGGAAAAACCAAAACCCACCCCCACTCCCCCGAAACCGGCGCCTCCCCCCAAACCGGTTATTGATCCTGCGGCTCAGATTATCCGGCCTCCCGTTGTAACGGTATTGGGTCATGTCGATCACGGGAAAACATCCCTGCTCGATCGAATCCGAAACACCTCGGTTGCCAAGGGAGAGGCCGGCGGAATCACCCAGCACATCGGCGCCTCAACCGTCAAGGTGAACGATAAGAAGAGTATCACTTTTCTGGATACGCCGGGGCATGCGGCCTTCACCGCGATGCGCGCCCGTGGCGCCAATATCACCGATATTGCCATTATTGTTGTGGACGCCCAGGATGGCATGATGCCGCAAACCCAGGAGGCCATCAAGCACGCCCAGGCGGCCAATGTGCCGATCATCGTGGCCATCAATAAGATGGATCTCCCCACGGCCAATCCCGACAAGGCCAAAAAACAATTGCAGGCCATTGGACTGACACCGGAAGACTGGGGCGGACAAACCATTGTGTGTCCGGTCAGCGCACTGACCGGCGCGGGCGTTCCCGAACTGTTGCAGATGATCCTGCTCCAGGCCGAAGTCATGGAACTGAAGTCCATGCCAAACCAACCGGCGAAGGGATTTGTCATTGAATCCCAACTTGAATCCGGAATGGGTCCAACGGCGAACCTGTTGGTCGCCACGGGTACTCTTAATGTGGGGGATGTCATCCTCTGCGGCCCCCATTGGGGAAAAGTGCGCGCCCTGTTCAACGACCACGGCGAAAAAGTCAAGTTGGCCGGCCCCTCAACCCCGGTGAAGTGCCTGGGTCTGTCCGGGGTTCCGGATGCCGGCGCTCCGTTCGAAATTGTGCAAAGTGAGCGCGCGGCCCGAGCGGAAGCGGAAACCAGACAGACCGCAAACAAACTGAGCCTGCTGACCACCCCCAAGCGGGCCTCGCTGGCCACGTTGTTCGAGAAGATGAAGGAAAACAACGACAGAGTGGAACTGAAATTGATGATCAAGGCGGATGTCCAGGGTTCACTGGAAGCCATCGACCACTCGCTCAAACAGATCAACAGCGACAAAGTCTCTCTGAATATCCTCATGAGCGCCGTCGGAGGCGTGACGGCCAATGACATCCTTCTTGCCAGCGCCTCCGATGCCGTCATCCTCGGATTCCATGTGGCCGTCGAGGAAAGCGTCAGCAAAATGGCCAAGCATGAAGGCGTCGAAATCCGCCTTCACAGCATCATCTATGAGTTGATCGATCAGGTTCGTGAGGCTATGGCCGGCCTGCTGACTCCGATCTTGCGCGAAAAAGTCGTCGCACATGCCCAGGTCAAACAGGTCTTTACCATCTCGAAGGGCGGCACCATTGCGGGATGTATGTGTCTGGATGGACGGATTACCGCGCGCCTCAAAGCCCGCGTCAAACGCGCCGGAAGCATCTTGTACGAGGGGAAAATCGATTCGCTACGTCGATTTCAGAACGATGTCAGCGAAGTCAAGGAAAGTCAGGAGTGCGGGATCAGGCTGGGTTCGTTTACGGACTATGCCGAAGGCGACATTCTTGAATTCTATGAAGTGGAACGGATCGCCCAAACCCTGTAAACCGGGTTTTGCGGATTATGAAGACCGACCGCCTGACCAGAGTAAACGAACTTCTTCGCCGGGAAATCGGCGTTATTCTTTACCGGCTTCTTGATCGATCCCTGTTCGACCTGGCCGCCCTCACCGTCACCCATGTCATCACCAGCAGCGATCTGCGCAGCGCCCGGGTCTTGATTTCCATCCGTGGACACGAGCATGAACGCCGCTCCATGCTGGGCCGAATCCAGCACCTGCACGGTGAAATCCAGGAAGAAATAGCCAAGGTCGTCGTCCTGAAATACACACCGAAACTTCATTTCTCCCTGGATTCTTCGATTGAGGCCGGCGACAAAGTCCTCGACCTGCTGGCCAAGCTCCCGCAGGTGGCGGAGGACACGCTCTCCCCCACCGTTGAACCGGATGGCGCTAAAGCGGGTTCGGAATGAACAGAACCGACCCCTTCGACGGAATTCTTCTGGTTGACAAGCCGACTGACCACACGTCCCATGATGTCGTGGCCAGGATCCGCGGACGATTCCAATTCAAGAAAGTCGGGCATGGCGGGACTCTTGACCCTTCGGCAACCGGACTGCTCATCATCCTCCTCGGCCGCGGGACGAGCGTCTCAAACCGCTTCATGTCCTCAGACAAAACATATGAGGGAACCATACGGCTTGGCATCACCACCGACTCACAGGATGCCGACGGACAAATCGTCAAGGAGTGCGATCCCTCCGGAATTTCAAGGGATCAGCTGGAGTCCGCCATGATTCAATTCAAGGGCGACATGTTTCAAACTCCGCCCATGGTTTCGGCCATCAAAATCAAAGGCGTTCCTCTTTATAAAATGGCCCTTCGGGGCCAGGAAATTGAGCGCAAACCCCGATTTATCCATATCTATAATTTCCGCCTGGTGGACTATATTTCGCCATGCGGAACCTTTGTTCTCCGGTGCAGCAAAGGCACCTATGTCCGAACCCTGTGTCATGACGTCGGGGAAGCCCTGGGTGTGGGGGCACATCTGAAAGGACTTCGCCGAACCGAAACCGCGGGATTTGACGTAAAGCAGGCGATTCCCCTCGACGCCCTGCTGAGCATGAGTCAGACGGATCTCTTGAATGTTGTATTGCCCCTTCACTCGCTGACGGTAAATCGACCCGAATCATGCAGTCCGCCCGAATCACCGGCATGAAAATCGTTCGCCATATTGACGGCTTGGGCAACAGGAATAAACCCATCTTCCTGGCGGTTGGTTTTTTTGATGGCCTTCATCTCGGCCATCAGGAAGTCCTTCGCCAAACTCTGGCCGCAGCCCGTCAGAGCGGGGGCGAGGCGTGGGCTATGACCTTCGACCCTCATCCCCTGAAAGTGCTAACCCCTGATTCGGCGCCGCTGCTGCTGACCGACACACTCCATAAACTGCAACTTCTTGAGGAGTTCGGTCTCGACGGTTGCCTCCTGATTCCCTTTAACCGCCGTTTTTCCGTGTTGTCGGCGCAGGAGTTTCTGATCCGCCTCGAACAGGGAATTCCCACGCTGCGCTCCGTATTCATGGGGCATAACTGGCGTTTCGGGCATATGGGGAAAGGCGATTATTCCCTGCTCCGCGCCTGGTCGGCGTCGCGGGGCATTTCAACGCATCAGGTGGCGTCCGTTCAACGCGGAAAACTCCCTGTCTCCAGCACCCGGATTCGGATGGATGTCAGCCATGGCCGATTGAAGGAGGCCGCCTTCCTTCTCGGTCGTCCCTTCAGCATTCTCGGCACCGTCGTGAAAGGGCAACAGATCGGACGCCAACTTGGATTTCCGACCGCCAATCTGGCCATACACAACGAAATCTCCCCGCCCCTGGGTATTTATGCCGTCCAGGCGATTGTCGGCGGAGTGGCGACTCCGGGCGTCGTTAATTTCGGACATCACCCCACGGTGTCACGGGTTCGGAAACCCGTCATGGAGCTTCACCTACTGGATACCCGGATGTCCCTCTATGGCCGCAACATTGAGGTCTTCTTCCTGCGGCGGTTGCGTTGTGAACGGAAATTCACATCCTTGCCCGCCTTGATCGAACAGATTGAGGCGGATGTGCAGGAGACACGGCGCCGACTGGCCAGCCCGACCCTGAAGAAATTATGGATCAGGACTTTACAAAGGTGGCATCCGGACACTATAGTGTCACAAACAAATAAGTGAGAAAGTAACGAGACAAGAAAGGGAATAGGGCTCAGACATAGTATGGATTCTCAAGTTAAGAGCACGGTTCAGAAAGAGTTTCAGAGACACGCCAAGGACACCGGTTCGTCCGAGGTTCAGGTTGCTGTATTGACACGCCGCATTGAGGAGCTCACCGAGCACCTCAAACTTCATAAGAAGGATCATAGTTCCCGCTATGGCCTGCTCAAGATGGTTAGCGCGCGTCGTCGTTTGCTCAACTACATGAAAACCAAGGACTCAGCCGGTTATCAGGACGTGATTAAGCGCCTGAAACTCCGTCGCTAAGACCGCTTGGCAGCACTCAGGACGGCTTCCCGTATTGTGTTCAACATACCCAGGAACCAGCCCGTCTGTATTACCCCTATTCGAAAGGACATATGAAAGAACCCGTATCAGTCAGCGTCGCCATTGGCGACAAAACCATCATCCTTGAAACCGGGCTTCTCGCCCTGCAGGCCAAGGGTGCCACAACAGTCCGGTTGGGCGACACGATCATCCTCTCAACCGCCTGTGCTTCAGAAGCTCCCCGCGAGGGCATTGATTATTTCCCGCTTCAGGTTGAATACCGCGAACGTTTCAGCGCTTCCGGAAAATTCCCGGGCGGTTTTTTTAAACGGGAAGGCCGTCCCTCGGAGAATGAGATCCTGGCCGCCCGCTTCACCGACCGCCCAATCCGCCCCTTGTTCGCCGAAAGTTACCGCAACGACGTCCAGATTGTCGGAACGCTTCTCTCCGCCGATGGCGAGAATGCCGCCGACATCCTGTCCATCGTGGGTGGAAGTACGGCTCTGACGCTTTCCGACTTGCCCTTTCATGGGCCCATCGCCGGTGTCCGCGTGGGTCGCGTTAACGGCAACTTCATCATCAACCCCACCGTGACCGAACGTGAGCAAAGCGACCTGGACTTGGTGTATGCCGGAAATCGCAACACGCCGACCATGATCGAGGGCGATGCGAAGGAAATTTCGGAGGCCGATCTGGTGGCCGCCATGCGCTTTGCGCATGACGCCTGCGTCAAACTGTGCGATGCCCAGATTGAGTTGCGCCGCAAGGCGGGACTCGGCGACAAGGTGATTACAGAGGCGCCTGCCGACAAGTCGCTTATCAACGCCGCTCGTGAAATGGCAGGCGCTGAACTCGCGGAAGCCTATTTGATTCCGGGTAAACTTGAACGCCGTGGCAACGTTGCCAGGATTCAGAACGCCCTCAAGGCGAAATTGACCGAGACGTTCCCGACCCTCACCAAGGAACAGTTCCGCGCCACTTTCGATGAACTCAGCATCGAGGTTGTCCGCGCCAATGTCCTGGAGCGCGGCAAGCGTATCGACGGCCGCGGCGCGGATGATATCCGCCCCCTGACCGCCAAGGTGGGCCTGTTGCCCCGCGTTCATGGTTCGGCTTTCTTCGGGCGCGGCGAGACCCATGCGCTGGGCACGGTGACCCTCGGCACAAGCGGCGACGCACAGGACATGGACGCCATCACCGGCGGTCCCACATCCAAGTCGTTCATGTTGCACTACAACTTCCCGCCCTACAGCGTCGGCGAGACCGGACGCTTCGGGTCACCCGGACGCCGTGAAATCGGCCACGGCAATCTGGCCGAGCGCTCCCTCGCGGAAGTCGTGCCGAAAGATTACCCCTATACTATCCGCCTGTTGTCGGACATCATGGGCTCCAACGGATCCAGTTCCATGGCCAGTATCTGCGTGGGCACGTTGGCCCTCATGGACGCCGGGGTTCCGATCTCAAGTCCGGTGGCCGGCATTTCCTGCGGCCTTTTTACGGCGCCGGGCAAGGCCAAGACGGTGGTTGATATCCTCGGCGACGAGGATCATTGCGGAGACATGGACTTCAAGGTCGGCGGTACCCGGCAAGGCATCACCGGCTTCCAATTGGATCTGAAGATCCGCGGCTTGGAATGGCCCATCGTGGTGGAAGCCTTCGAGAAGTGCCGTGTGGCGCGCATGAAGATCCTCGACTACATGGAGAGCATCATTGCCAAACCCCGGGAGGAACTTTCCCCCTACGCGCCCCGCATCACGGTGGTGACCATTCCGATCGACAAAATCGGTGAACTGATCGGCCCCGGCGGAAAGAACATCCGACGGATCGTCGAACTGACCGGCGCCCAGATCGACATCAATGATGACGGCACGGTGAAGATCTTCAGTTCCAAGGCGGAAGGAATGCAAATGGCGGTCAAGGAGATCAACATGATCACCGCTGAGCCCGAGGAAGGAGCCATTTACGACGGCGTCGTGACCGGGATCACCAAGTTCGGGTGCTTTGTCGAGATATTCCCCGGCCGCGACGGCCTGGTTCACATCAGCGAACTCGCCGACTTCCACGTGAAGAATGTGGAGGATGTCTGCAAGGTTGGCGACCAGATGTGGGTCAAGTGCATCGGAGTCGATGACCGGGGCCGCGTGAAACTCAGTCGTCGCGCCGCCGTGGCGGAGAAGGATGCCTCGGAGAACAAACCTGACGCACAGTAAACGCCATCACTGACAAAAGGAACGCGGGAGGTCGGACAACCGGCTCCCGCGTCTTCTTTTTCAGAACGACCACATGTGTCCGGCGGCTCTATTCCTGCGGCATGCGCAACTGGAATGAGCGCCCGTACTTCGGCGAGTTGATGATCACAGGCGCAGATTTTTCCGATGCGGATGGACTGTTGGTTCTCGATACAAATTCCTGCGCCTGGGCTTCCAAATCGGCGCTGACCCGGTCGCGATCCTCCAGCGCACTGACTCGTTGCCCGAGTTCCACCACCCGTCTTGAGAGCATGGCGTTTTCAATCTCAATCGAGGAAATCTTTTCCTTGAGACGTTCGGCTTCACTGTCGCGCCCGGATAATTCGGATGACACGTTCGACGCGATGACCGAATGGGCCCACACAATATTCCGCGCAATGTCCTTCCTCATCTGGCTGATATTCTGGGTCGCCGTGACCGACGCCTGCTCTCCGAGACGTTGAATCTCGGCCTGGGTTTCCAGACGGGACTGCTTGGCCAGATTGCCGGTTTTTGTGATATCCGCCTTGATCTCGCGAGCGCTCTCGCTGTTCTGCCAGACGATGACAACCACGACCCCCGAGAACACCATGGTGAAGCCAAGGAGAACCCACAGAAGCCGCTTTCGAGTCCGCCTCCGCTCCTGATCGAGAAAGTTCTTGAATGAATTCAGTACCGGCAACGATTCCTCGTTCAGGGCGGGGTCATGCGCCAGAACCGGCAGATTACCCGATTCGCGCCCGGCTCCCGGTTGGAAGGCAGGGGGAGTCTGAATCGGAGTTGAGTCCGGTGGAGCGCCACGCATCCCCGCCATCCGCTCGGAAATGCGCGACAGGGCTTCTGCCTGTAACCGCAATACTTCAGTCAGGCCATCCATCGCACGATGCTCGTTGTCCGCATTACGCTTGTCGTCTGTCATGATGATTTCCACCGGAACCATTTTCCCAAGGTTCCATCCTTATTGCCTTTGTGACGTTTCAAATTCTCCCACTGTTTCAATTCCCGCCTGAGTTGGTTTTCCACCGAACTCAATAGCCTGTCCGCCTCCGGCTTGGAACTTTCGGATCCACGTTCTCCCGCCTTGATATCCGGCGGCCCGTCCGGACGGGCCGTCGCGTCGGGTCCCAGCGTCACCGAATGGATGACTTCAGCGTCCATGACGACGGGATTATCCGACCGGACGGCCCCCTGGCCCCCGGCTTTTTTCCTCACTTCACGAAGCTGACTTTCCCGCTTTTCCAATTCCTGCATCGTCTGGGCAAGCAACTCCTCTGAAGTCTTAACCTCTTTCTGCAATTGAGCAAGCTTTTCCGCCGATTCCCTCTCCCGGATCGAACGATCCCTGCCAAGCCATTCATGGCGGCTTTTCACCGTCTCCAGTTCCCGCCTCATGAGTTCCTTTTGCTCGGCGGACGCCTGAAGTTCCTTCTGCAATACGACCCATTTTTCGGCCATCGTTAGTTTGGCGAAACGGGACTCAAAATCGTCTCCATCCTCGTTGGATGCCGGTGTCGATACGCCCCCCCCCAGCCAATCGACAGGATCACGCCTGGAAGGCTCGAAAATCTGTTTAACACAGCGACTGGCGAGCATCAGGCCATTCAAGTCAGTCTGGATGGCGGCTATTTCATCCTTCAGTTTCTGCTCCGTGAGACGACCTGCTTTCTGGGCCTTGGCCAAGGAATCCCGGGTCTGATTCAATTGCATCGTCAGGGAGTGAACGGTGTCGTTCGCCAGTTGCAGGTCTTTTTCCAACGCTGTGTTTTTTGACTTCAGCATCGCCATCCGCTTGTCCGTCTCCGCCTGCCGGACGGCCACCTCGGATTCCTTCTTTCGCGCCTCATTCGTTCTGTTCTGCAAGTCTTCCTGAACCTCATGCAGTTGGCGCGACAGGGCGTCATGATCGACTTTCAACTGAGCCAGCGCCTCGGCATCCTTCTCCGTATGCTCCAGGGCCTCACTCAACGACTTCCGGGACGAGGCCAGTTCGGCCTCCACTCCGACGAGGGTGGCCCGGGCCTCCCGCTCTCTCATTTCGACCGTCACGGCGGATTCATGTTCTGCGGCAAGGCTCAGTCTGTTCTTTTCGAGTTGCGACACAGCGGAGGCCAATTCCGACTCCAAACGGGCGATTTCCGTATTCGCCGCCACCCCCTGCTGTTCGACCCGGGTCAACGTCTGACGCAATTCGTTCAGGCTCGCATCCCGGATCGCCAACTGGGCCATGGCGTCCTTCTGGTTCATGGAGAGGGCGGAGATCTCGAGTCCCATTAGACGACCCCGCGCCGACAGCACCTGACGACACTCCTGGACCAGCAAGGGGTAGATCGTCTCATTCACGACGACCTTGCGGCCCGACTCTTTTTCTACCAGGGAAACCCCCTTGGGAATGGACTCCTCCGTGACCAGAACCCAGATCGCGAGAAGGTTCAGGGGGCCATAGGCGGTGCCATCTTCGAAATGAACATACCAATTGAGGCGCAATTCGGGATAGTTTTCAACGGGCGCCCAGTTCTCGCGATCCTCCGACAACACACAACCGGGGATTACCCGGGCATCCGTGGCCCAGGTGCACAAGGTGGCAATGTCGACCGGACCGTACACCGATCCATCGGGTGTTCGCAGATAGTGCTGGACGCCCACATGTGAACTGACCTCGTTTGAGTTTGTATTCATCCCCCGTTACCCGACTCGTTCTTCCGATACTGGGGCGCCCGCCGGGGTTTCCGGCAGGGATTCTGATTCACGGCGACATACACGGAATCCTCCCCCAGGATATGCTCCAGTTCATACACCAGCGATTCGTCACAAGTCACTTTATACTGAAGATCCGTATCCATGAAAACTTTTTCTCCCGACGGAAACTCCAGACAGATGCGAACCTCGGTACGCCCGGGATGGGCATTCAGCGTGTCCCTGACCCGCGACATGATCTCCGGACTATCCGTCACCTGCCCGGTCGGAAAATGCAGACTGATATGTTCCACGAACAGGGCCGGACACTCGCGCAGGGAATAGACCTCACTGGCGACAATCTTGGGGGCCTCGTCCTCAAACCGAACCTCCCCGCAGAGCATGATGGCCTGATCCTGGACCAGCATGGGCTTATAATCCCGGTACGCATCGGGATAGACAACAACCCCGATGCTCCCGTCAAGATCCTCGAGTTTCATGACGGCCATGGGTTCTTTCTTCTTGGTCATCCGGGGCGTCAACGAGGCGATCAAGCCGCCCAGCCGTGTCATATGCCCCGCAGGCAGGGATTTCAATCCCTGTATCGTGGTCAATTGATAGCGCTCCAACAGCCCCACATACTGGCTTAGCGGGTGGCCGGACATGTAGATACCCAGGAGTTCCCGCTCGCCCGCCAGCAATTCACTTTCGGACATTTTATCCGCCGGGGGCAGCGCCGCGTCTGTTGCCGCGACCTGCGGTTCCGTTGCCATCAAATCGAACAGACTGGCCTGCCCGGAGGCCTGGTCCCGTGCGGCGGCGTTGGCCCGGTTCAGGGCAAAGTCGATTCCGGCCAGCATCCGGGACCGATCGGAACCGGGCAGGTCAAAAGCACCGCACCGGATCAGGCTTTCGATCACCTTCTTATTGATCACCTGCCCCTGAAGGCGCTGGCAGAAGTCCATCAGGCCCTTGTAGGGTCCTCTCCGTTTTTGCTCTTCCACAATCTCATGCGAGGCTCCCTCGCCCACGTTCTTAATCCCGGCAAGGCCGTAGCGAACCGCCTTGGGGGCGGGACTGAAACGAACCTTGCTCGCGTTGATATGAGGAGGCAATACCTCCAGTCCGATCACCCGGCACTCGTTAATGAAAACAGGGATCTTGTCCAGGTTCCCCATTTCACTGGAAAGCAAGGCGGACATATATTCCGCCGGATAATGGGTTTTCAGGTAGGCCGTGTGGAAGGCCACGACACTGTAGGCGGCGCTATGGGACTTGTTGAACCCGTAGCCGGAGAACTTCTCCATCAGCCCGAACAGAACATCAGCAATGGCCTTGTCGACCCCACGCTCGGCGGCGCCGGAGGCGAAGCGGGTCCGCTGCTGGTCCATCTCTTCCTTCTTTTTCTTGCCCATGGCGCGGCGCAGCAGGTCGGCTTCGCCGAGCGAATAGCCCGCCATGATCCGGGCGATCTGCATCAC
>CAYHEL010000031.1:0-13524 GCA_964355415.1 uncultured Verrucomicrobiota bacterium
CATCCACAACATGGATCCAAGATCATCGTTTCTGGCCGATGCGGCCAGTGCGATGGCTCCTTTCATGGCCAGACGTCCTAATTTTTTAGCCGTCCGGCGCGCGGCCATACGCTCGCTACTGGCAGATTCAAGACTCAACATATTGACCAGAGTCCGACTTGATCCGAGATATTTCCCGTCCGCGTAGATATCCGCAACATCCGGGATCGTTCCGTATTCCCCATCAAAATCCAGAAAACAAACCAGTTCTGATCCAATCCTTGCGGGCGGGGCGGGGCCCCGGGTCAGACCATTCAGGGGAAGGAACTGCCCTGTTTTCGCGTCGAGTCCGGCGCCCGGAACCAATTTGGCAACCTGCCTGTACTGCATGGCCGCGTTACTGTCATCCCCGATTAACTCCATACAGAAGGCGGCAATATAGCGGCTGAAGGCGTCATCGGGGAAGCCCTCGAGTTTTTCCATGCGGAGCGCGATCGATCGGGCCTCCACGCCGGCATCAGACCACAGCCCCTGCGCCAGGTAGTTTTTGGCAAGAAAAACATGGAGATAGGTTCTCTCAAAGGGGTAACCACGATAATCCAAAAAGGAATCGTTCACAAGCATACTGGTTGCCGCTTTGGAGGCGCTGTGAGTCTCCAACTCCTTCTCCAATCTCACGGCCTCAAGCCAGTCCGCCGTGCTATTGGTATAATCATGTCGGAGATGACGGATCATCCCCCGTTCCATCAGATTGAGGACTTTGTCGGAATTGGGCGGAAGTGCGGCGAGGTCGAGATCCGCCTCGTCAAGTCGTCCGGCGTTGAAATTCCGCCGTGCCGTATCGAGTGGAACGGTGGCGCACCCTGCCGACAACACCAGAGCGAGCAGAGGCAGAATGGTCTTATGCGAAACCCATGCCATGAATACTCCGCCGTTGCGGCTGAAACAAATTTACCAACCGATCAGAGGTTTGCTGGCGCCCCGGACGCGTTCTTTTTGAGTGGTCCAGGCGATCAGTCCGGTTTCCAAATCGGTGACTTCGACGGTCAATTGCAGGTATACCTGCTCCTGTTTGGAGAGACGCACCTGGCGCGGGGTGTCCTTGGTTATTTTGACCAGCGAGCCGGTCAGCATGAAACGAGCTCCCAGTTGCTTGCCGATCATGTTCCGGGTTTCCGGTGTGCAATTGGCGAGTTGGTAACCCTGTTCCCGGAGAAGCTTATCCCGCTGGCTTTCATTCACAAAACTGGCCTTGTTGTTATTGATCAACTTGGTGCGGATTGTGTCGGTAATCGCCTTGGTATCGATGTGCTCATCGGTTCGGTTCTCAATCCCCATCACGATCAAAATGGGTTTGCGGGGAATCTGATCCAACACAGGGGAGGCGATCAGATCGAGACTGACGCTATCGCCAAGCCAGCGAAGATCGCCGAAATCATACCCGGTGTCCATGGGTTTGGCGGCGGCGGCGCTGACATCCTCGTTTTGAACTGACGCGCGAAAGGCGCTACAGCCGCATCCCAACACGGCGGAGACGCAAATAAACGCAAACAGTTTAAGACCTGAAGTGACTCGTGACATGATTTGATCCTCCATGACTGTGTTCCCCACTATAATCCTGCCCGAAGGGCGTGTCGAGATACAAGTGACTCCTAGAGTTCTCCTAGAGTTCTACCTGAATGCCGATCTCAATGACGCGGTTGGGCGGAATCCGGAAGAATTTAGATGCATCCCATGCATTTCGTGAGAGAAACGAGAAGATCATCTTTCTCCAGGAAAGCATGTTTCGTTCATCGGTCAGGATCAGGGTTTCACGCCCGAGAAAGAAAGTCAGTCCCATGGGCAAGAGCGACAGTCCCTCCTGCTGAATCGTACTCAGTACATTCGGGATGTTGGGGTCTTCGCTAAAACCGTAACGGATCAGGATCTGATAAAAGCCTTCATTCAAAACCTTGATCTCTGATCGATCCGCCACGGAAACAACAGGGATATGTTCCGTTCTAATCGACAAGAGAATGATATGATTGTGCAGGATTTTATTGTGTTTGAAATTGTGCAGTAGGGTGCGGGGAATACCGTTTGGATTTCCTGTCAGAAAGATCGCCGTGCCGGGCACGCGTAGTGGTTTGGAGATGGCAACATCCTTCAGAAAGTCATCGATGGACACAGAGGCCTCGGCCATTTTCTGTCCAAGAATTTTTCGTCCGCGATGCCATGTCATCATCACCAGGATTGAGGCTGCGGCAATCAGAAGGGGCACCCATCCTCCGTCGCGTATCTTTAGGATCGTTGATCCAAAAAAAGCGGAGTCCAGGAGGAGGAAGGGTGCGGTCGTCAGTATCACAACGGGCCAGGCCCAGCGCCAATGAAAGCGCATGACGGCGATGATGAGGAACGTCGTGATCAGCATGGTCATGGCCACGGCCACCCCGTAGGCGCCGGCCAAACTTCCGGAGTCTTTGAATCCCAGTACCAGCAGAACGGTTCCGGTCAACATCAACCAGTTGACGCCCGGAAGGTAAACCTGGCCAATGGTTTCATTGGAGGTGTGAATGATCGACATGCGCGGGCAATACCCGAGTTGAATGGCTTGGCGGGTGAGGGAAAAGACGCCGGAGATAATGGCCTGCGAGGCGATGACCGTGGCGGCTGTAGCCAGCGCAACCATGGGGTAGAGCGCCCAATGGGGAACATTCCGGTAGAATAGGTTGTCGATCAGACTCGGGGCGAGCGTCACTTGTCCGTTGACAAGAACCGTATTGGCCGGGTCATGAAGTGAGTTCAGCATCCAGGCGCCTTGTCCGCAGTAGTTCAGGAAAAGGGCTGGCAGAACGAGTACAAACCAGCCCACCCGGATGGGCCCGGCGCCAAAATGTCCCATGTCTGCATACAGCGCCTCTCCGCCGGTGACGGCCAGAATCACGGCTCCCATTGTAACAAATGCCTGCCATCGATTCTGGATAAAGAAGTCAACGGCGTGCCAGGGATTCAGTGCTGCCAGAACTCCGGGATGTTTCCCTATCGATATGATTCCAAGGATGGAAATGGCGCCGAACCAGAGCAACATGACCGGCCCGAAGATGGATCCCACGGTTTGTGTTCCGTGCCGCTGCATCCAGAAAAGTCCGCTGAGAACAAAAAGGGAAATCGTGATAATGGCACTTTGTGAGAAGGCGACCGAGCCCATGTTCAGCCCCTCGATGGCGCCCAGAACGGAAATCGCCGGCGTGATCAGACCATCCCCGTAAAGCAGAGATGCTCCGAAAAGCCCGAGGAAGACAAACAGGACGGTTCGTTTTCCGTTTTTTTGATCCCGGTTCACAAGGGCCATGAGGGCCAGGATTCCCCCTTCGCCGCGGTTGTCTGCCCGAAGAACCAACGCCAGATATTTGATGGAAATCAGGATAATCAGCGACCAGAGAATCATGGAGATGATGCCGAGGATATTGGCTTCAGTGGGGGCCACCCCGCATCCCTGAGTGAATGAAACCCGGGTGGAGTAGAGGGGGCTAGTCCCGATGTCTCCATAGACAACCCCCAGAGCGGCAAGGGCCATGGTCCAGACCGCGCCTTTTTTTCGTTCTTCGTTCATATACGGAGAGACTTTCCGGGTTTTCCTCCATTGAGCCTGGTTACGTCTGATGAGGGTGAGGAGTTCATGAAGGATGCAGGATGGGAACCCTGCGTCAAGGGCGCTGACTCCTCGGAGGATTGCGGAGCAGGGTCGGCTTCTTGACCGACGAGTCCGAGCGGCGCGGACTCTTGAAAAAAGGTTTATATCCGGCTGCCGTCAGTTGTTGTGTAATGACTTTGATGGCCTCAAAAGGCATGGTGACAGTCATTTCAATCACCAGGGGTTCGCCTTTGGGGACGTGTTTTCTTTCCAACAGTTTCACAAGGCCGGAACTGTCCACGGGGATGTCGTTCACAACAAACCGACTCGGAGCCGTCATGGTTATCGTAAACGGGGAGACAGGCGCAGCGGGCTCCGTCGACGTACAGCCGGAAAGGGCGCCCATGGCGATGATCCAGACCATCCAAACCGATTTCAAGCACTGAGGGGTTCTCATAAATCGGCAACCACAATAGGTAATTGTCATGAATAACGCCAGACTAGAATGTCACAACTTCTTTTCCCTTGACCCTAAATGCGGAAATTGCGTCATGAAGCGGTTCAGGTTCAATCCAACAGCATGGTATCCCAAATCTGGCGAGTCATACGCTTGATTCCAACCCCGGATCCGGTCTATCCTGACCAGATTGTGTTTGCGTGCCTCGATTGTGGTGCGGTTGCTGGCCGTGGACAGGGCGACTGACGTGATCAAAGAACAGGAACTTTCAAAGAGAAAAGGACGTTGACTATGGCGAGGGAAACAATGACGGCCGTGGAGATCAGGCAATCGTTTCTGGATTTCTTCAAGTCCAAAGGACATGACATTGTCCCCAGTTCCCCGGTGGTGTTGCATGCGGATCCGACGCTGCTGTTTGTCAATGCGGGAATGAACCAGTTTAAGGAGATATTTCTGGGCGCCCGTGCCAGCCAATACCGGCGCGTTGCCAACAGTCAAAAATGTATCCGGGTGAGTGGCAAACATAACGACCTCGAGGAAGTCGGTTATGACACCTATCACCACACATTCTTCGAGATGCTGGGAAACTGGTCTTTTGGGGATTATTATAAGAGGGATTCCATTGCCTGGGGTTGGGAATTGCTGACCACGGTCTGGGGTCTTCCCAAGAACCGCCTGTGGGCCACGGTTTACAAGGATGACGACGAGACGATTGCCGTTTGGAAAGAGGTTACCGATATCGATCCCTCCCACATTCTGAAGTTTGCTGAAAAGGACAATTTCTGGGAGATGGGAGAGACGGGCCCCTGTGGCCCCTGTTCTGAAATTCATTTTGATCGCACGCTCAACGGGTGTACCCCCGATATGATCAATGCCGGCCTTCAGGAGGTAATCGAGATCTGGAATCACGTTTTCATCCAGTATAATCGTCGCCAGGATGGCACCCTCGAGGAACTGCCCGCCAAGCATGTCGATACCGGGATGGGACTCGAACGTGTGGTCTCGGTGATCCAGGGCAAAACATCCAACTATGACTCCGATATTTTTCAGCCTGTGATTCAGCAGATGTCTTGCATGAGCGGGCATCCCTATGAGGATCACAGCGCCGTGGCCATGCGGGTGATTGCGGATCACCTGCGAACCCTGGCCTTCGCCGTTGGCGATGGCGTGATGCCCTCCAATGACGGGCGCGGCTACGTTCTGCGCCGATTACTCCGGCGCGCCGTCCGATATGGACGTAAGATCGGGTTCAAGAAACCCTTCATGGCGTCCTTGCTACCCACCTTGGAAGCAACGATGGGGGGGCAATATCCCGAACTGATCCAGCACCGTAAGGAAATCGCCCGAGCCATTCTGGCAGAGGAGGAGAGTTTTTCTGTCACCCTGGATCGGGGTTTGGCGCTGTTTGAGGAGGTTGTGGCATCGTTGGCCGCCGGGAAAGGATCTGCCTTCCCCGGCGCGGAGGCGTTTAAGTTGTATGACACCTATGGTTTCCCCCTTGATTTGACGGTTGTGATGGCAAAGGAAAAGGGGCTGAATGTGGATGAGGTGGGCTTCACCATCCTGATGGAGGAGCAGCGTAAGCGCGCCCGTGATGCTCGCAGGGCCGCCACGGCGAATGCCGATGTGGATCTGGTCTCGGATCTGGTCTCCATGGGAATCAAGAGTCGGTTTACAGGATATGTTAAACTGGCCGACCAAACCCCGGTGCTGGCGATTCTTCAAAAAGGAGCCAAAGGAGCCAGCATTTCAGTTGACTCTCTCGCCGAAGGACTGGAGGGATCCATTCTGCTTGCCGACACTCCCTTTTATGCCGAAAAGGGGGGGCAATTGGGGGATCGCGGGGTGATATTGGGCCCCGACGGTGATTTTGAGGTCACCGATACGCGCCAACCGACAGAGGGGATCGTGTTGCATGTCGGACGGATGAGGCGCGGAACCTTGACTCGGGGAGCGCCGGTAACGGCGAGCGTGGATGAGTTGCGCCGCGCCGCCGTGGCGCGTCATCATACGGCAACGCATTTACTTCAGCACGTCCTCAGGACGATTGTAGGATCAAGCATCAAGCAGGCGGGCTCGATGGTGTCGCCCGACCGGTTGCGATTTGACTTCAACTATGTCCAGGCCCTGACGCCCGCAGAGTTGGCCTCCGTGGAGAGGCGCGTGAATGAGTTGATCCTGTCCAATGCCCCTGTTGAAACCGGCGAAATGGCGCTTAAGGATGTGGCGGGATCCGGGATTACGGCGCTGTTTGACGAAAAGTACGGCGACACGGTCCGCGTGGTGAGCGTGGGCGACTTTAGCCGCGAGTTATGCGGCGGCACCCATGTCTCGTCAACGGGCGTGATCGGATTGTTCAGGATTGTGTCGGAGAGCTCCATTGCCTCCGGCGTGCGCCGAATCGAGGCTGTGGCCGGGCTTCCCGCCTATGAGTCGATGTGCCATGACCGCGCCATGCTTGATTCGCTGGCCACAACGTTCAGCATTTCGCCCTCCGAATTGCCGGTGCGCGTGGACGCCTTGATCGGACAGGTCAGGACGCTGGAGAGGCAGATCAAGGAAAATGAGACGGCGGCTGTTTTGCAGAAAGTGGACGGACTCCTGGCTCTCGCGGATGAAAGAAAGGGCATCAAACTGATCGCATCGAGCGTCGGTGAGGTTTCGGGGGAGGCCTTGAAGAGCCTCGCCGAGGCCGTGCTACGGAAAGCCGGATCAGGGGTCGTGGTGCTGGGAGCCAGTAATTCCGGGAAAGCCCAGTTTATCGTCGTTGTCAGTCCGGATCTTGTCAAACAGGGTCTGCACGCGGGCAGGATCATTAAGGATGTTGCCAAGGTGGCGGGGGGCGGTGGTGGCGGACACGCCGGCATGGCCAATGCCGGGGGCAAGGATATCGCGAAAATCGAAGAGGCCGTGGCCAGGGCAAAGGCCTTGATATACGACTGAGGCTTTGAGCGCGTTGATCGGAATGGGAATGAGAGGGAAGTATCGATGAGTTGCTCGACCGTGGAAATCAGGTGTTCGAGATGCGGGCAGGAGAGCCTTCTGAAAAGGGCGCCGAGGTACGAGGGCTTCAAGAAAGTCGGCGAGATCCTCAGCTGTGCCGCCTGTGGTCACATCTATTCCTCCGAGGCGGACGTTCCCTTCAAACAGACGAGCCCGTTGAAAATTTTCGACGACAGCGACGCACCCAGAACCATCCATATCTTTCACGAACATGAGGCCGACCGCCTGTGCCGCTATTGCCGGAATTTTGTAGTCAACCCTTTCCTTCAACGATGCGGCAAGCATGGCCGACTTGTCGAAGCCACAGACACATGCCGCGACTTTGAAAAGAAGAGTTTGCCCAAGGTTTAGTCATTTCTAATGAATGACGACATAATTGTAACAAAGCAGGCATAAATAGTACATATATGTATCAAAGTGCTGTAAGTCGATATTGCCATTCTCGCTTCCGTCTGATATATGTCTGATTTTTCCCTGTATGCAGGGGAGATCGGAAAGCTGGCATGAAGCGTGCTATGAGTGCATCAACGGTTTCAGGAGTCTAAAGTTAACAAGGAGTGAGCTGTCATGAGTTGTAGTGAAATTGATAAGTCGGTACCCGAGTTATTTGGTTCCAACGTGTTTGGTGACGCGGTTCAGCGTGCGCGTCTGCCGAAAAACGTTTACAAGAAACTGCGGCAGACCATTGACGATGGCAAGGAACTCGATCCCACGATTGCTGATGTTGTTGCCAATGCGATCAAGGATTGGGCGATCGAGAAGGGCGCCACGCACTTCTGTCACTGGTTCCAGCCTATGACCGGGATTACGGCTGAAAAGCATGACTCGTTTATTTCTCCGACGGCGGACGGCCGGATTATGATGGAGTTCAGCGGCAAAGAGCTGACCCAGGGTGAGCCGGATGCCTCCTCGTTCCCGTCCGGTGGTATCCGCGCCACCTTTGAAGCCCGCGGTTACACCGTCTGGGATTGCACCTCGCCTGTCTTCATCAAGACGGATGGTTCCAACACCACGCTTTACATTCCGACGTCCTTCGCCTCCTACACGGGCGAGGCGCTGGACAAGAAGACTCCGTTGTTGCGGTCCATGCAGGCGCTCAACAAACAATCCATCCGCGTCCTGCGCGCCCTTGGAAATCAGACGAGCAGGCGCGTTGCCGCAACGCTGGGTGGCGAACAGGAATATTTCCTGATTGACCGCAAGTTCATTGAGAAGCGCGCTGATCTCCGTCTGGCCGGTCGCACCTTGTTCGGAGCGCCTCCGCCGAAGGGCCAGGAGATGGAAGACCAGTATTTCGGCGCCATCCACGAGCGTGTCGCCTCGTTCATGGCGGATCTCAACGAGGAGTTGTGGAAGCTTGGCGTTTCGGCCAAGACCCAGCACAATGAAGTGGCCCCGGCCCAGCACGAGATCGCCCCGGTGTATGCGACGGTCAATGTGGGAGTTGACCACAACCAGTTGACAATGGATCTGATGCAGCGCACGGCCCGCAAGCATGACTTCGTCTGCGTGCTGCATGAGAAGCCCTTCGCGGGCGTCAATGGCTCGGGCAAGCACAACAACTGGGCGTTGGGGACGGATGACGGAATCAACCTGTTGAATCCGGGCAATACGCCGCACGACAACATGCAGTTCCTGGTGTTCCTGTTTGCCGTGATCCGCGCCGTGCACAAGTACTCCAGTCTGTTGCGCGCCACGGTGGCGACTCCCGGCAACGATCACCGGTTGGGCGCCAACGAGGCGCCACCGGCGATTGTGTCGATCTTCCTGGGCGAGCAACTTACGGATATCTATCAGCAGATCAAGAAGGGGGGCGCAAGCCGATCCAAACAGGGCGGCCATCTCACCCTGGGCGTGACGACCTTGCCGTCCATTCCGAAGGATACAACCGATCGCAACCGAACCTCTCCGTTCGCCTTCACGGGCAACAAGTTTGAGTTCCGAATGCCCGGTTCCTCTCAGTCGCTCAGCGGTCCGAACTTTGTACTCAACACGATCGTGGCTGAAACACTGTCCGAGATCGCCGATCAGATCGAAGGCGCCAAGAACCTCAACGCCACCGTACAGGCGCTTCTGAAAAAATATGCCTTCGAGCACGAGGCCGTGATTTTCAATGGCGACAATTATTCCGAGGCGTGGGTGGAGGAAGCCGCCAAGCGCGGGTTGCCGAATATCCGGAATTGCGTTGACGGGATCAATGCCATGATGGATAAGGAAAACGCCAGGGTGCTGATCAAGCAGGGGACGCTTCCCAAGGGCGAAATTCATGCCCGTCATGAGATCCTTCTGGAGAACTATGTCAAGACGATCAACATCGAGGCCAAGACGATGTTGTACATCGCTCGCCGCGAGATTCTTCCGGCCTTGATCAGTTTTGCCACGGATCTGGCGAACAGTGTGAATGCGGTCGAGGCGGCCGGCGTGGATGCCGTGGCCCAAACCAAACTTCTGCAACAGATCAACGAGGCTTCCGCCGCCATCAGTGACGCGATCGATGCGCTCGCCGAGGTTAACGCCGTGTCCGCCGCCGAGGGCAACATCGGTAAGAAGGCTGTGGCCTACCGGGATGCTGTGATCCCTGCCATGGTGGAATTGCGCGCGATTTCGGATGGCATTGAACCGGTCGTGGGCGCCGACTATTGGCCTCTGCCGACTTATGCCGACATGCTGTTCTATCGGTAAGCCCTCTGTTGACATCCGTTCAAGACCCCGCCGGCGAAACCCGGCGGGGTTTCTTGTATCGGGGTTGCGTCCGACGTGAGTCCTGTGTGGACTTTGCGGGGTGAATGTCGTACCTTCTTTCGGCTCGAAACGATAAGCGATGATAAGGATGCTATGCAAAAGCCTGAAGCCCGAATACGAAATGGAATGCCGCCTCCCCAGGGGCTGTATAATCCCTCACATGAGCATGACAACTGCGGTGTCGGCTTTCTGGCCAACATCGACGGAACCCCATCGCACCGGATTGTGTCCGACAGTATCGAGGTGTTGAAAAATCTTCTTCACCGCGGCGCGGTGGGAGGCGACGGTACCACCGGCGATGGCGCCGGGGTGTTGCTTCAGATTCCCGACCGATTTTTTCGGAAGGAAGCCGCCCGCCTGAAGTTCAGTCTGCCCTCGGCAGGGCACTATGGTGTGGGCATGATTTTTATGCCGATGACCAGGGTGCGGGAGGCCTGCATGGCCCGCATTAAGAGTCTGGCGATAGAGGAGGGGTTTGGTGTCCTCGGAGTCAGGGAGGTTCCAACCGATGGCAGTATCCTGGGCCCCGAGGCTCGTCGTGATCAGCCGTTTGTCGCTCAGATTTTCGTCGAACAGCCGGGTCTGACCGGCGCCGACATGGAGCGGAAACTGTATGTTCTGAGAAAGCGCATCCAGATGGGTATGAATGACGTGCTGACGCCGGATGACCGGTTCTACATCCCGAGTTTTTCTTCTCGGACGATTGTCTATAAAGGCCTGTTGATGGGCGGTCAGGTATCCGGATTCTACAGGGACTTGAATGATCCGGATGTCGAGAGCGCCGTGGCCGTCATCCACCAGCGATACAGCACCAATACCTTTCCCTCATGGGAACTGTCCCAGCCTTTCCGTTTTCTGGCACACAACGGGGAAATCAACACCCTGCGAGGCAATCTGAATCAAATGAAAGCCCGTGAAAACGGCTTGGCGTCCAAGTTATTCGGGGCCGACATCAAGAAACTGCTTCCGATCATTGATCCGGGTGGCAGCGATTCGGCGTGTCTGGATAATGCGCTGCAACTGCTGGTGGCGGGAGGGCGATCCATTCCTCATGCGATGATGATGCTGATTCCGGAGGCGTGGGGCGTCAAGTATCCCATGGGGCCTGATCAAAAGGGTTTTTTTGAGTATCACGCCGGCCTGATGGAGCCCTGGGATGGGCCGGCCACCGTGACGTTCACGGATGGGTCGGTTGTGGGAACGCTCCTGGATCGGAATGGACTGCGCCCCGCCCGTTATACGATTACCAGGGACAAGTTTATTGTGATGGCTTCCGAAGCCGGTGTCTTGGACATTGACCCCGGGCGTGTTCTCGAGAAGGGGGCGTTGCGTCCCGGCCAGATGCTACTGGTGGATCTCCAGGGCAAGCGGGTGATTAAAGACAAGGAAATCAAGAGTCAGATGGCCCGCCGTCAGCCTTTCAGGCGCTGGGTGGATGAAAATAAAATCACGGTTCAGGGCTTGTTTGAGGCCATGGCGCCGGTCATCCCCTTGACCGAAACACTTCTCATGCGGCAGCGACTTTTCGGGTACAGCCGCGAGGATCTCCAGATGATTCTGGAGCCGATGGCGTCCAAGGCTCATGAGGCGGTCGGCTCAATGGGGATCGATACCCCTCTGGCGGTATTCTCTGAGAAACTCCAACTCCTGTTCAGTTATTTCAAGCAGTTGTTCGCCCAGATCACCAATCCGCCGATCGATCCGATTCGCGAGGAGTTGGTGATGTCGCTGATGACGTTCATTGGCAATCCCTCCAATATTCTCACGGAGGTTCCCCAGCATGCCCGCCTGATCAAACTGCGCCACCCGTTCCTCTCAAATGAGGATTTGGATCAGATCAAGAATTTGAGCATCAAGGATTTTAGCGCCGCCACGGTGCGCCTCGGATTTCCGGCGGGAGGGCGCGCGGCGGAGTTGGAACAGGCACTGGAGGTGTTGTGCAAGCAGGTTGACGAGGCGGTTGCAGTCGGAAAAAATCTCCTGATTCTGAGTGACCGCGACCTTCCCTCCGCCGAGACCCCGATTCCGATCCTGCTGGCCGTCTCGGCCGTCAACCGGCATCTGACCCGGAAGGGTGAGCGAACCCGGGTTGGCCTGATCGTGGAGACCGGGGAGGCTCGCGAGGTGATGCATATGGCGCTTCTCCTCGGGTATGGCGCCACCGCCATCAATCCCTACATGGCGTTTGAGAGTATTGCCAACATGGCGATAAGGAAGGAATTGAGTTCGGACATCGGTTCGGCCAGGGCGATGGAGAATTATGTGGCGGCATTGTGTGAGGGACTCCGCAAGATCATGTCGAAAATGGGCATCTCAACACTTCGAAGTTACCGAAGCGCTCAGGTGTTTGAAGCCGTTGGCTTGAATCCGACTGTCCTGGATCGCTATTTTGAGGGAACCGTGTCGCGTGTCGGAGGACTCGGCCTCGATGAAATTGCGGCCGAGGCCAACGCCCGTTATCGGTTTGCCTGTGAGGCTCCTCAGGATGACGCGCCCATTCTGTCTGCAGGCGGGCAATATCGGTTCCGTGCCGATGGGGAACGTCATCTCTGGAGTCCGGAAGCCATTGCGAGTCTCCAGTTTGCCACGCGTTCCGGAAATTATGATCGTTACAAGGACTATGCGCGGCGGATCAATGACCAGGCGGAAAAGCAGTTTACATTGAGGGGAATGTTCACATTCACGTCTGGATCCCCTGTCCCGCTGGAGGAGGTCGAACCTGTATCCGGAATCGTCAAACGTTTTGTCACCGGAGCCATGTCGTTCGGTTCCATCAGTCGGGAAGCCCACGAGTCCATGGCCATCGCCATGAATCGTCTGGGCGCCATGAGCAACAGCGGCGAGGGTGGGGAGGACCCCGCCCGCTACCAACCTTTGCCGAATGGAGACAGCCGGTGCAGCGCCGTCAAACAGGTGGCGAGCGGACGCTTTGGCGTCACGACCGAGTTCTGTGTGAATTGCCGCGAGCTGCAGATTAAAATCGCCCAGGGCGCGAAGCCGGGAGAGGGCGGGCAGTTGCCCGGGCACAAGGTGAATGAGGAAATTGCGCGAGTTCGTCATTCCACACCGGGCGTCACGTTGATTTCCCCGCCTCCCCACCATGACATCTATTCAATTGAGGACATCAAGCAGTTGATCTACGACCTGAAGAATGTCAACCCCGACGCGCGGGTCTCGGTGAAACTGGTCTCCGAACTCGGGGTTGGCACCATTGCCGCCGGAGTCGTCAAGGCCCATGCCGATATGGTGCTGATCAGCGGATACGACGGCGGCACCGGAGCCTCCCCGTTGTCCTCCATCCGCCATGCCGGCGCGCCGTGGGAACTGGGGTTGGCCGAAACCCAGCAGACCCTGGTTCTGAACAATCTGCGAGGACAGGTTCGATTGCAGACAGACGGGCAAATCAAGACCGGTCGCGACGTCGCCGTGGCCGCGCTGCTGGGCGCCGAGGAATACGGGTTTGCCACCACCGCGCTGGTGGTTCTGGGATGTGTCATGATGCGCAAGTGTCATCATAACACCTGCCCGGTTGGCGTCGCGACTCAGGATCCGCAATTGCGTAAACTTTTTGCCGGGAGTCCGGATTATCTGGTGACTTTCTTCACGTTCATTGCCACGGAACTGCGTGAAATCATGGCCGAGTTGGGATTCCGGACTCTGGATGAGATGATCGGGCGTTCGGATCGGCTGGAGATGAATCGAGCCGTTACGTTCTGGAAGGCGCGCGGTC
>CAYHEL010000032.1:0-13464 GCA_964355415.1 uncultured Verrucomicrobiota bacterium
GTCACCCGGGGATCATCTTTGGACGCCCAAACCGCGCCCTGCACCTGTTCCGCAACCTCCTTCATCGTTCTGAATTTGTGAATTCGAAAGGGGCGACCGAACCGCCCCACCCGTTCCTGGGAATAGAATACGGAATCCGACAACCCTGACAACTTGACCCCTATCGCGACGCCCAAGGCCAGCAATAGGGCCAGAGGAGAAACCAGCGCCACCAGAAGAATATCCACAATTCTCTTGAGGCGTATGGTCATCGGAGAGATGAATCCCTGACTGGCGTGCATTAACCAATTCTCGTCCACCAGGTTCAGCGGAATCTTGCCGCCGTAAACTTCGGCAACGTTAAGAGGGGACAAAACCGAGACTCCCTCGTATTTCAGGCGGCGCAGTTGGGAATGCACGCCCGCCAGTTCATTCTCCTGATCTACGGCCACCAGCAAAACATCACACGCCAAGGCGCGCACCGTCTGCGCCAATCGACCGGGAAGGCAGTGAACCACCCCCCCTTCCTTCCGACCACCGGCACCCTCCGCAGCCATTCCGTGGTCGTCATGCTCCAACTGGATCATGGCCACGACCGTATGCTTGGGTCTTAAGTTGACATTCTGGATCAACGCCGCATCAGACCTGGCGCGGGCTCCCGACCCCAGGATGGCCACCCTGTAGGCAAAGGCGTCTTTCCTGAAAAAATAATGGTAAATGATCAGCCGCAACGTCAACCACAGTCCGGAATAGATCACTACCGTCAACATCAGAACACCGCGTCCCAGAACGATGCTGAGCCAGGCATAGGACGTGATACTGACCACCAGAAAGGCCATCGTCACAGAAAAAGCCCAGTTCACGATCATGTTGAACCGGGACAACTTGAGTTCCAAACCGTAACTGCCCGTCACGAAGTTTGACGCCAATACCGCGATTGTCAGATAGAGCCACCCGGACACATACGTCATGACGTATTCGCTCAACGACTCCGGCCCTATCCGGATGATGATCGCCGCGATCATCCCCATCATGAGGCATAAGGCGTCCAAGGCCCCCAGCCAGACCACCTGCCGCTGCAAATAGCTTCGTTGCGATGACATAGTTTACTCGGATGGCAAGAAAGTCGCCCGGAACCAACGGGTCACGGTGCGCCTCATATTGCTCCACGGCCCCATCGGGTTGCGGCGACCATGCTCGTCATAGAGATCGTAGTTATACCCATAGCGATAGGCATAACTGTAGTAGGAGTAGTTCGGATATTGATAGGCATAATACAAACTGCTGATACGATGCATCTCGATGCTGTTGACAATCATCCCGATAATGTGGACATCCCCCAGCATATCCAGAGAGTATTTGATCGTGGGCTTCGAGGTCCGGTTGGCGTGCGCGACATAGATCACGCACATCAAGGGGCAGTTTGCCAGGATCACCGTATCCGTGACCCGCAACACCGGCGCGGTATCCAGCAAAATATAATCGTATGCTTCCATCGCCCCCGCGAAAAACGATTCCAAATCAACCGAATGCAGCAATTCCGAGGTGTTTTTATCAATCGAACCCGCAGGCGCAAACCAGAGATTCTCAGTGGGCGTCAACTTGATCACATCGGTCAGGGGCTTTCCATCCCGCAACACGTCCACAATCCCGGGCGCACGTTCCATTTCAAACGACTTGTGCAACAACCCGCGGCGCAAATCCATGTCCAGCAAGAGGACTTTCTTTCCCGTCTTGGCGATCATGATGGCCAGATTCAACGTCGTCAGCGTCTTGCCTTCCTTGGAGTCAGCGCTGGTCACCAGAAGAATCTTTTTCCCCGCCTTTTCCACCGCCGCGAGGACGTTCGTCCGCAAAGCCCGATAGGCTTCGGCGGCGCCTGACCGGTGCTGATCGCTGACAATGGGTCGAACCCGGTTCGTGAGATCACCGTGCACCCAAAACGGAATACCCCCCAGAAACGGCACACCAACGGCGGACTCCACGTCGGTCACGGACTGCACCTTGTCATCAAAGAAGAAAGCCACCATGGCCAGACCCAAACCCGACCCCAACCCCATCACGAGTACGGTAATCAGGATCTTGAAGGGATCCGGCCAGGCCGGCGTGGGATCGGTTCGAACCGACTGAAGAACACTGAAATGCTCCCCCTTGATCTCCTGCTCCACCTTCATGTCGTTCAATTTGATCTGAAGGCCGGCATAGATGGCTTCTGATCGCGACACCACACTTTGCAATTGCCGCAGGTCAGATCCTTTCTTGCTTGCGAGAAGATAGGAGTTGCGCCACCGTCTCTGAGCCTCCTCCAGGGCATCCAACTGATAGGCAATGGCCGCGATCCGTTCCTTCACCCTCGCATATTCAACATCGGCCTGAAGCTGGGTGTCTTTCTTCAGCGCGGCGATTTCCTCATCCAATGCCCTTAATTTCGGATTTTCCGGCTGGGTAAAGACGGCCAGATCCTCTCGCTGGCGCTCAAGTCTGGCCAGTTTCAGCTGAATATCAACGGAAGCCGCGCGGTCATCCGGCGCCTCCTTCTTCATCTCCCGACCCGAAGCGACGGATTCAGAGGCATTCGTGCCGCCCGAGGTTACCGGAATGTTCCCGGTATCACGGGTCATGGCAAGCGCGGACTCGATCATCTGCTTGGACTGTCCCTTTAGCTTCGGATATTGAACCTCCAGCATCCACTTCTCGGTGTTCAGTTGCTGCTGGCGCCCGATCAACTGGTTCAAGTATCCCAGTTCCAAACTCCCCTTGGCCTGAACAACCTCCATCTGATTGACGCGCTGGTACTCAATGACATCATCCTCGGCGGCGCGAATCTGATCCCGCAAACGCACCAGTTCCTCCTCCAGGATTCGCGTGGCGGAACCGAAGGATTCCTGCTTGACCAATTCACGCTGTATTTGAAACTCCTTGATAACCTCTTTCAGGTAGGCCCGGGCATAGGCGGGATGCGAACTCCGAACCGATAATCTCAACGATATTCCGGGACCGCCAACTTGGTTGACGGTGTAATTGGGAGTGAGTTCCCGCGTATCCCCACCCAGCCGCTTCAACCAACGGGAGGCCAGTTTTTCAACCACATGATTCCGGAACCCCTCGCTCTGCAGAAGCGAAACATGCGTTTGACTCGCCGTCCAACGATAGTTCTGCGACTCAATCTGGGTGGAGGGATCCCGATAGATCATGACCAGCGCATAGGTGGAATACTCCTTGGGGGCAAACTGCAGGTAAATGACGCCTCCCAGCATGCAGTACAGGAAACAGATGACGATCAATTTCCACCGGAACACCAAAATCCCCAGGTATATCCGGGGATCGACCTTTTTTTGCTCAAAACTATCCGGCGTCGCCATAAGTTGATTGTTCTCCGCAGGGGAGATAATAGCCTTTTCGGAATGGAAATGGCGAATGAAAAAGAACGGTCAACTCAAAAGAACGAAATCTTACGGGCGGGGACGACGATCCGATCACCGGTCTCCAGGACAAGATCGTCCTCCGGTTTTCCGTTAATCATGAGTTTCTCACCATCCACCAGGAATTTCTGCTCACTGCCATCCTTGTTCCGTCGAACCACGGTAATCTTATTGGCCTTGGCAAACCGCGGCAAACCACCCACCTTGAACAGCAGGTACATGAGCGTGCACGGTTCGCTCTCCGAAAATTCCACCACACCACGCCGCGGCACCTCGCCCAGCAACACAACGCGCTTGCCCCCTGCTCCGGTGGACCCGATCTTTCCCTCCGTTCCCTGTGGGGAATCTGATGACGGGGTAAAAACATAGGCCAGGTCATCATTGCGAAGAAAGATATCCGGCACCTTCAGTTGGCCCTCCGTTGTGACCAACGAGTACACATCGCCCTCGGCCGCCGGCCCGAAAGGAGTCTTCATCCCCCCCCTCACAATCTTGACACGGCTGTTCTCGCGGTTACCCCGCAACCCGCCAGCGCGCCGGAGCGCTTCGCTTAACGAAATCGTGGCCCCAGGACCAATCTTGATATCACCCGGCATCTCAATGGCGCCCTGCACCACAATCTTGTCATAGGACGCCTTGGCCAATTTGACGGACACCGTGGCGTTCTTGAGGTAACGCCCCTCCAGAACCCGCTTCAATTCCGCCTCCGCCGACTCCACCCTCATGTCCTGAAGAAAAACCAGACCCACATAACCAAAGTCGATGGCGGACGCATCATTGACCAGGTAGCGACCGTTGAGACTGGGATCCTCGATGACGGAGACCCACAACACCGAGTCGGGCTGGATGGTGGGAACCGCAGGCGGGGGAACACCCTGTTTGCCGACCGAATAATAAACCGGACGGGGAACCGGCTTCACAACCTCAGGAACAGAGTTTGTGGGCGACACAGCGATGACCGCTGGCGCCTGGACAGGCGCCGTATCGGTACCCTCAGACTTCACTGTAGCCACTGGCACCGGAACAAAGGCATCCGGGGGCTTGACAGGAACCTCAACAGAACGAGGTGTTTCTACGGGTCTGACAACCGTTGCCGAAACGGCCGGCACCGGAGTCGCCGAAACCGTACCCTGAAGAGGCACAGAAACGATGACGGAAGGAGGCACGGAAACAGGAGGGGTAATCGGCGCCGACACGACCTCCACCACGGGCGCAGACACGAGAGACGGCCCGGAATTCGTCGTCAATGACTGCCCGGAAAGAACGGCGTCCGGCGGGAAATCCTGCATGGCTTCGGCTAGAACGCCTGACACATAATCGTCCTCCGAGGAGGAGGTGAGGCATCCCGAGACCAAAAGCACACAACCCAAAGCCATCAGGAATAGCCTCAGCACGGGCGCCCATCCCCCAACAACTTTGATACCAACATCCATTGGTTTCATAGGACAATAAAAGCCAATTAACGGGGCAGGGGTGCCTGCTCCTTCCCTCCGCAACGCAATATCCCACTCAAAGAAGAAATTTTTACCCCCAAAGAAGGGTTATGTCAACGCGAAAGGCACACACATTACATCATTCCGGAATCCGCCCTACGGAGCAGGTTTTCAATTGACTACAGGCGCAGGGAAGCCGACAATCGATTTCATGAAAATTTCAACAATTCTTGATGTCGTAACGTTAAGGGGTTTGAGAATGGGAACTCTGTTGTTGGGCGGCGGGGTGTTCCTGGCGGCTGTATCGGGAGTGGTGGCGGAGGGAAACACCGCGCCGAAAGACCTGGGCCTGTTCTATCAGCAGAATTGCGCCCGTTGCCATGGGGCGGACGGGAGCGGGCGTGATGCGGCGGGAAAACGCCTTCGCGGTGACAATTTCGCCAATCCCGTGTGGCAACAACGCACGGATGATGACGCCATGGCCAAAGTCATTCTCAAAGGCAAGTTTTTCGGACTGGCGATGCCCTCCTTCAAGAATTCACTCAGCCAGGAAGAGGCGCTCCGAATGGTTAAGGACATCCTTCGCAAGTTACCGGGGGCGCGCCAGCCAAACGGGTAGGTGGCGGAAGGGGGATACAGCGCGACAGGGCAACCTCCGCCAATGTCTGTGAACCGTCAAAGAAGGGCTTGTCCGGCACCGTGAATCCCACCCGGCGGGCTTCGTCCACGAGGATGTGAAGGTATTCCGTCATGTGCCGCGCCGTATACGGATTGACGTCATGGAAGTTCATGATCACGGCCAGCGGTTCACCCGGCTTGCCATTCCTCCAGGTGTTTTCCAAGATCTCAATGAGGGAGTTCCGGATATGGACCCGCCGGAACAGACTGCTCTTGTAGCCGTAGATCAACCCATCCCGCGCCCGGACATCCCCCATAAGCATGTGAAGCCCCAACTCGTTATAGAGGGTTTGCGTCGTCAGATTTCTCGCCCCGAATGGGGGCCGGACAAATACCGGATCGGATCCCGTAATCTGGCGGAGGATGGTCTTGGCCTCCTTGAGGGAGGCCACCAATTCGGCGGGAGGAACTTTCCGGTGATCCACATGACCACGGCGTGAGACGCTGTGAATGCCGAGAATATGCCCCTCCGCGGCAAGGGCGCGCATGACGTCGCGTCCTTCCGGGGTTCCCCCGCCGCGGGGATGACCCGTTTGAACAAAGAATATGGCCTTGGCGCCCTGTTGGACGTCGTTCGTGGCAAGTTGATGCAGGATGGCCAACGTCGGGTTGTAAGGTTTCCTGATGCTGGGGCCATCATCGAAGGTCAGGAGGAAACGGATCACCGGAGGAGGCATACCCGCAGGCCGGGCTGATGGGTCGGGAATCGACCGGCATGAGGTCAGTAAAAGGGCAAGTTGCATCCCCCATGCACAATGTGCAATCACACCGAACCTTTTCATCGTGCCCCCTCTGACTGAAGTCGGCGTGGTTCCAATGTCACCGTCCTGAGGATCAGCCGGTATCGGGAATTCTCCAATGTCATCATCGCGGGATAGGACACACCGTTCCTGGTTCTGTAATCACCGAAGGTCAGCGTGCTCAGGACATCCTGATTCCATACCTTCTTCCGGACAAGCCAACCGGTACCGCCATCGAATTCGAGTTCGATCCGATCCCCCCGGAACACGAGCCTGTGTCCCTTCTGCTTCAAAACGGCATCCGCCCCGGGGACGAGATTAAAATAGAGATTGCTGATATCGTCAGATATGGCCTTGCCCGCAGCGGCCTGGTCTTCGCCCCGCACGGAGAACATCGTGTGCGTGGCAACCACCCCGTTGGAGCGCGCCACATCAAACACCTTTACCCCCAGCGGTGACAAACACACCACCGCATAGTCGCCCGTCTTCCGGTTGACCATGGCGTATCCGAGCGCCGTCATGCGAATCGTCGGCCACCACCAATGGGGTTTGAACTCAAAGACCATCGTCTGCTGCGCCGTGAAGGAGACCGGCAACACCGCCGCGTAGTCAACCGGTATCCGGGCGGCATCAGCGGGAGCCAGGGGAGGCAGGGAGCGACATGAGGCAAGGAACACAAGAGAAAATACGAACATCCAACGTCGAACGTCGAACGTCAAACGTCGAAGGTTTTGGAATCTGGCAACACGTTTTGGTGTTCGATGTTGAATGTTCACTTCTTTTCTCCGATAAGCCCATACAACACCGGCACCATCCACATGGCGGCCCCATAGCCCAACCCCACCCCGAGGGTCAGGGTTAGCCCGATCGAATACATCGCCGGATGATGCGCGAGAAGCAGTGCCGCCGCACCCATCACCGTCGTAATGGCGGCAAACGTCACGGCCATCGGGGCATGCCTCCCCTGCGGGTGACGGCAGGCATGAAGGATATGCATCCCGAAATCAATACTGAGCCCAAACACCACGATTCCTGAAATCAGGTTCGCGACATTAAGAGGCCGATCAATCACCGCCATGATGGCCAGCAACCCGATCACGGCCGAACACGCCGGCGACAGGGCGATCAGGGTCAGCGGAATGCTGCGGACAAAAAGCCAGGCGGTCAGGATGATCATGAGCCCCGCCAGCAACGAGGTCCGAACCACTTCCCCGGTAAAAGCGTCCGACAGAATCGCCCCCAATGCCGACCGGGACACAAGGAAGGCGTCAGTCCGGTCCTTCATCCTCCTGCTCAACGCCTCCACCAGTTCTGGTTTGTCGGGGAAGTAGGACAGGGTTTCATAGCGCCCGTTGGGAGTCTGGATGAAACGATCCTTGAGATTCACCAGCACACGGTTTGAAACCGGCTCCTCCGTCAGGATGGCCCCGTCATAAAGGTGTTCAAAGAAAGGCTCGAAGGCATTCGTGGCAAACCCGCCGGATGCCCCCTGCTCCGCAAGCAATGCCCTGAGTTTCACTTCGCGTCCCGCCCGCCAGAATTCCGTCCAAGCCCCTGCCCGTTCGGCCCTGGTCTTTCCTGACGGCCAAACCGAGGCCAGACTCACCACCTGGGTGTGGCCCACGGTGTCCGCGGCCTCCTGATAGACCGCATCCGTCCTTTCACGGACATCCTCATAACTATTGCCCATCACAGCCAGGATTGCCTCCTTGCGTTCATTCGTCGCCCACACCGACCGGAAGTCCTCCTCCGCCTTGAGAATGGCGGGGGCTGTGCCATCGAGGCGTGTCACATCGCTATCGAATTTCACACGGGTGGCAAAGGAACAGGACAGGACAAAAAGAACGGCGAAAAGACCCAGAAGAAGACGGGAATGCCGCGGGGGCACAAACGACGGGGAGGTGTCTATCTCTTCAGGCGTCTTCCCCGGCTTGAGAAACAACGGGAGGAAGAAGAGCGCCAACACCAACGTCAGGATAAGGCTGATAATGCAGAACCAGGCCAGTTGGTAATAGCCGGGAATATGAGAAAAGAAAAAGGCAACAAAGATCCCGGTGGTGGTCAGGGTGCCGGCCGTGACCGGGGAGACCACGCGCCGCACCGATTCCGCCCGGTTCGAGCCATGCCGGATCGCCACATAGACGGCAATCCCGTAATCGTCGGCTATCCCGGCAATCACCGGCCCGAAGGCGATGACAAAGTAGGAGAGACGGGGGAACAGGAGGGCCGTGACGGCCAGCGCCACCAAGGCGGCGAGCGCCGGAATGAGAAAGATCAACAGCGCCCGCACGTCCCTGAAGAACGCCACGTAAAGAATGATGAAGGCGATCGAGGCCAGCGTGAGCACCACGCCAAGGTCCCGCTGGATGGTATCCTGATTGCTCACGACATGCGTGTGGCCACACACCAGGGTGGCCGTGATCCCGTCCGGAAGCCGGCTGATCTTTTCCTTCAAAAAATCCAGCACACGCCCTGCCCCTCTGGCATCGGTCAGCGGCACCACCGTCTCCAGCAGGAGCATGGTGTGGCGGCCGTCGCGACTGATGAAATGGCCGTTTTCCATCGTCACGTCATATCCCATGCTGGTGGAAAGCTTTTCCAAACGGCCCAGGATCATCTGGTTGATGGACAGCGGATCCGACCGGATGGCGCGGGCCATGAACATGCCCTCGGGTTTCAGAAGTTGGTAATAGAGCCGCTGCACCACCCCGCTGATACCGCCCGAGGTCATCTCTGCATCAATCGTCGCGAGGTCATTGGACGTCAGGATCTGCGGCGCATAACGGAGAAAAAAACCGGCGTCGGCCATGAGGTCCGGAGCGGAAAACCCGGAGACCACTTTGCTGATCAGCGGCGACCGGACTGAGTCGGCCAGTTCATCCGCCGCCGTCATCAGCCTGCCGCGCGCCTCCGCCGTATCCCGGGCCTCCAGGGAAATCACAATCTTGTTTGAGAAATTGGCGTCCCTCAGGAAGGCCATCATCCGCTGGGCGGGACTGTTCGTCGGGAGCATCAGGTCCAGCGTGTTATCGAACCGGACGCGCAACACACTCAACGCCGAGAGGAGCAGGATGGTGACCAGAAGCCCGATGACCAGATTACGTCGGCGTTCCAGTGCTGCAAAGACGCGAAGGAAAAGGCTACCGTCCATGCGGCTTGACCTCCCACGCCGTGGCGGGAATGGCGGCATTGAGAACCGAATTGGTGAAGGTCATCAACGTTCGATCCCCCGTCCGCTCCTCAATAAGCAGGTCATGGATGTAACGACGATCCTCGCGAAAGGTCAATACCACGCGTTCTACCACCTTGAAAGCAAAACTGCCTTCCTTGGGGGTGAAGATGATTTTCGGGGCGGCGACGGAGGCATCAACCCGGGCGTCAAAATCCTGCGTCAACAGGTCGAACCGGCCGGAGAACCAGGCGCGAAGTTGGTTGACCACCACCTTGAACACGGGATTACCCGCCAGCGACATCGTCTGAACCTTCCCGGTGTTTTCATCCCACTGCCTGAGGACGGCACCGTCGAGCACCATGTTATACCGGATCGGCTCAAGCACCTGCCATGACAGCCGGTCCGGTTGCTCCACGGCCAGACGTCCTTTGATGATCACTGTCCGCTGGAGCAAAGACAGGGACTTTTCCTGGATAAACTCACTCTGGACGTTCGTGGTGCCTGCCAGACTGCTCTGGAGTTCGGCGAGAAGCGGGCTGTCGGCGGCGGGGGAAGAGAGGACAGAAGTCAGAAGACAGAGGAGAGGGATCAGTCTTCTTTTCATCCCCCACCCCGGTGCCACACCTTGATTTCACCACGGGCGAGGATCGTTTCGCCACGGGCCACCTGGCCTTCGATCACCCCGAAATCGCCATACCGGGTGGCCTTGAACACGCGGATGGCAAGCGTGTCGCCGACGCGGGCGGAGCCCAACACCTCCATTTGCCTTGCGCCCAGGAGGTATCCCTCCTGCTCCTGGCCCTCGCGGACCGAGGTCCGGAATCCGTTCATCGCCGCCGCCGACTGGGCGATCAGTTCAAGATACGCCGACGACTCCAGCGTGCCATCCTCTTCAACAAAGGGATTATCGGCGCGCACGGTGGTTTCCACAACAGCGACGCGTTCGCCCACGGACATCAGCCGATCCACCAGTCGCATCGGGACCTGCTGGGGAATCATGCCGCCGAGTTCGGCGGGTAACTTCATGATGTCGCCGCCGCGTCCGGCATTCCGCCAGCACAGGGGATCCGAAGCGAGGTAGTCGCCGGTCATCTGGTAGGCGGCGCCACGGCAGCCGTAACAGGACTCCGCCTTTTCGCAGGCCGCACAGGGTCCCCGGATGGTCTGGGTGTAATTGCGCAAGTCCCCGATCACTTCGCTGTCGTGGAGAATGTCCGCCAACGAACGCGCCCGGACATTGCCGATGGGGATCGTCACGCCCACACAAGGCATCACATCGCCTGCGGCATTCACCAGACACGAGAACTGATGGCGCAGGCAACGGTCGCCGACCAGAGGCGGTTGGGGCTCCCACTTATAACCATACCGGGCATGATCCAACTCTGCCAGTTCGGCGAACAGTTTCTGGAGAACCGGAAGTTCCACCTCCAGGTGGTTGTTGTCCTGGGCATTCCCCTGCGGGGTCATGATCTCGAAATAGGGCGTGATCTGGCGGTCCCGGAGCCACTGCCACATCGTCACAATCTCCGGCATATTCTGGTTGCAGAGAATCGAACTGACGGCCAGGGGATGCCCCTCGGAAGGGAATCCCGCCGCCGACAGATTCCGGAACGCCTCCTGGATAATCTGGTAGGCCCCCTTCATTCCCGCCAGCTCGTCCTGGACTGATTCCTTGAAACTGTTCATCTTGAGAACCACCTGCACGCCCAGGTCATAAAGACGCTTCGCCACGTCGGCCGTGATCTGCGTTCCGTTGGTGAACACCTCGACTGCAAGCCCTTCGGCGCGAATGAATTCCAGCATGCCCAGGATACCGGGATAGATCATGGGTTCGCCGCCCAGCGCAATAATCTTCCGCGCTCCCAGCCCCTTGGCTTCCAGGATCACACGCCGGATTTCGTCGGGAGTCAGCTCCGCGACCGGAGTTTTGGCCTGACCCACATAACAGTACTGGCATTGAAAATTGCACTGCAGACCGAACTCGATCTCCATCGAGAGCAGACGGCCGTTGCGGGCGGCATCTTCGATGTCGGCCTTGTCAAATTCCGACCCGATCATCAGGTTATGGCAACTCACTCGCTTGTTCTCCGATCAAAGACCCGAACCGGTTTCCGCGATTCGGGTGAATAGAGATGTTGCCGGACTTTCTCCTCGGGGTCAATGACGATGACAGGCGTCACGCGGAGACAGGCTTGCAGCCGTTCCCTGAGCCAGTCGGGCGACGGCTGGCCCGCCCGCAACCCGAGATGAATGACCAAATCATCGGAGAGATGATCCTTCCCGATAATTTCCAGATAATAGTCACCCAGTCCCGGAATTTCGTCGAGGGCGGCGAAGACGGCCTGGGGATAGAGCGTGGTGCCCCTCACCTTCATCATCTGTTGTCTCCGCCCCACAATCGGACCCAACCGTGGAGAGGTCCTGCCGCAGGGACAGGGTTCAGTCATCAGAAAACTCACATCGCCCGTCCTGAACCGGATCAGGGGCATCCCCTCCATGTCCAACGGGGTCAACACCACCTCGCCGGGTTGCCCGGGACCCACCGGGCGGCCTGCATCATCCAGAATTTCAACGATTGCCAGGTCGGGATGCAAGTGCCCTCCACACTGGGCCGTACACTCGCAGAAGGTTGAAATACATTCCGACGAGGCATAGGTCGAATACACATCCGCATTCCAGAAGGACTGCAGGTCTTTTCCCAACTTGAGCAAGGCCATGTCGGCGCCGCGCACCGGTTCGCCAATGCACACCAGTTTCCGGATGGACGTTTGCGTGGCGTTGATGCCATGGTCGGTGAGGTAGGTTGCCAACTTGCGGAGGAACGAGGGAACCCCTACCAGGATCGTCGGCTTGATCATTCTGATAATCTCGAGGTGGCTGGCCAGGGTGCCGTGTCCGTTCCGGATCGCCGCCGCGCCCAGAGCCCGCATGCCGAGAAAGTAAGCCAACCCCGCAATGAAACACCGGTCCATGGTGCAGGTCAGGAGCGCCACATCGCCCGCGCCGATTCCGCACCCGGCAAAGGACAGTTGCTCATTGTAAGCCAGACGGGTGAGATCCCGCTCGGTGTACATGATCCGCGTGGGTTTTCCCGTGGTGCCGGATGACAGCACGATGTCCACAATGGCGTCACGGGCCACAGCCAGAAAGTCATCGTTATGCCGGGCAAAATCTGTCTTATCCGTCAGGGGAAGGTCTTCCAACCTGTCGAGGCTCACGTCCGCCTTCTTCAGACCCGTTTGCTTGAAAACACGTCGATAATAGGGTGACTGGCTGGCACACCACGCCACATGCCGATGTAGTCGCTCCGCCTGCGCCACACGGACAACTTCGGGCGCGGCACATTCAAGCGCCGGATCTCCCTTGAATGCTTTCATGACTTCCCCTCCATCATGGTCAATTCACGGATGATCAGGGGGAAACAGGGACAGGAAGTTAGACGGCGTCCCATACGATTTTGTCCTCATGTTTCTGTGATTGTTCATTCCGACACTGTTTTGACCCTAGATCCGGCCATGGGCACTCTAGATTTCGCCTGTCCCTGCCGGAATCTGAAAGGGAGTACAACAAATCTGCCTTGCCAACACAATACCGGATGCCATCCCCACATCGTTGATCAGCTCGTCATCCTTGTTAGTCTTTTAGTCTTTTCTTTTGCCTGATAGTGGTTTTCTGGCTTTGACAATCATCGTCGCGGGCACCTTTGCAAGAACATCAGCCGTTAATCCCCATTGCCCGAACCATGGGTCGCACGCATACCGTTTGCGCGAGTCCGGTTCGAGCAATCGTTCAATCTGGAAACCAGACTCCAAAAGCGTGTTAATGTATTCACTTACTGTACGATCAACGCAAGCAAACGCACACCCGGTTTCGGCTCCTTCAACCCGCACACCTGTTTCGAAGTATGACCGTTTCACCCTCATTGTTTCCGTGTCGATTATTCCCAAGAATGGATGACCGACACCCCAAACAAATAAACCGACTGGCTTCAGAACTCGAAAGACTTCTTTGAAGCAAACGGAGAGATCGTCCACATATCC
>CAYHEL010000033.1:0-12776 GCA_964355415.1 uncultured Verrucomicrobiota bacterium
CACCTCGTGGAGCATGGACACGTTGTCCTCCACCACGGCGGTCTCGCCGATGACGATGCTGGTGGCGTGGTCCATGAGGATGCCCCGCCCGATCCGGGCCGCCGGGTGGATATCCACGGCAAACACTTCGGAGATCCGGCTCTGGAGAAAGAGCGCCAGATCGTGCCGGCTGTGCTTCCAGAAATAGTGTGCCACGCGGTAGGCCTGGATCGCCTGATAGCCCTTGAAATACAGCAGGGGTGTGGAATATTTACTGCACGCGGCATCCCGATCGCACACCGCCACCATGTCCGCGCGGATGGCTTCGCCGATATCCGGATCATTATAGAAGGCCTCGTCGATCAGGTCGCGCAGGGAGACGGCCGTGAGCGTATGGCTCTCCAGCTTGCCCGCGAGCTGAAAACTGAGGGCATCTTCCAGCGAGGTGTGGTTGAGGATGATGGAGTAGATGAAGCTGGCCAGCATGGGCTCGTCGGTGCGCAAGCTGACCGATACCCGGCTCCATGAAGAAGCCGCGCCGCGCTTTTCGCCCGACGGCACCCAACTCCTCTACCGGCGCCTGGCGAAGGGCACGAAGATCGACCACGACAAGTGGGGCTTCTCCGGCGAGCTGGTCATCGCAAATTCCGACGGCTCCGAGCCCCGCGCCGTGAGCACCGAGGGCGAACTCCCCTGGGCCGCGTGGATGCCCGATGGCAAGCAGCTCTCCTGCCTCTACCGCCAGGGCATCCGTATCGTCGATGCCGCCACCGGCGCGACCGTCCGCGAGATGCCGCGCAACGGCATCTACCAGCAGTTGTTTCCGTCGCCCGATGGCAAGTGGTTCTGCGGCACGGGCAACGTGAAAAACGCTGCGTGGAACGTGGTGCGCATGAATGCGGAAACGGGCGAAGTAAACCCGGTGCATATTTTCCAGAGCTGCACACCGGGCTGGTTTGCCGATTCCACCCGCATGATCTATTCCTCGCGCCCCGACAAGCAGAAGGCCCTCGACGGCTATGGCGTCACGCAACTCTGGATGGCCAACGCGGACGGAACGGATCGCAACATGGGGCTCATCGCGTGTTCCTTTCCGAATTATTCACCGCCCGTGATCTCCAACGCGGACTCAAGGGAGGTAATCCCCTCCCTCACTTTTTTGAGGCCGGACTCCTTCAGGGTGATCATTCCCGCCGCACAGGCCGCCTCACGTATCTCACTGCTGTTGGCCCCCTTCATGATCAGTTCCTTGATGTCATCCCGTATCGGCAGAACTTCCATGATGGCGCCTCGCCCCTTATAGCCGGTGTTGCTGCATTTCGGGCACCCCACCGCCTTGTAAATGGGAACATAGCCGGTTCGGCCCTCTCCCGGCTTCAGGAAGTAGGCCGGATCGATCTTATTGGCAATCAACACGTCCACCGGGAGCGCCACCTGCTGGCGGCATACCGTGCAAAGTTTCCGGAACAACCGCTGCGCCTGGGAGAGAACCAGGGAGGACGACAATAGAAACGGGGGAATGCCCATGTCAATCAACCGGGCAATGGCGCCCGAGGCGTCATTCGTATGGAGCGTGCTCAACACCAGATGTCCCGTCAAGGCCGCCTTGACCGCAATTTCAGCCGTCTCGCCATCACGGATTTCGCCCACCAGCACAATATCGGGATCCTGACGGAGAATGGAGCGAAGCGCGGCGGAAAAAGTCAGCCCGACGCCGGCGTTGACTTGAACCTGGTTGATCCCCTGCAACTGGTACTCAACCGGATCCTCACAGGTCACAATATTCACATCCGCCTTGTTCAATTCCTGAAGACAGGAATACAGCGTGGTTGTTTTTCCGCTCCCTGTCGGCCCTGTTACCAGAATGATTCCATGCGGCTGACTGATGGCATAGGAGAGTCCGGCAAAGGATTGTTCATCCAATCCCAGACCGCTCAGACTCGGGAACAGGGCGCTCTTATCCAATACGCGCATCACCACCTTTTCACCATGAATGGAGGGCAGGATGCTGACGCGTATATCCACTTCCTTCCCCAGCGCCTTGATCCGGAACCGGCCATCCTGCGGCACACGCCGTTCCGCGATGTCCATGTCGGACATGATCTTGATGCGGGAAATGATGGCCGGCTGATAACTCTTGGGCGGACTCGGCCGCTCCGTCAGCGCCCCGTCGATACGGTATCTCAACCGGAGCGCCTTCTCCTGCGGCTCAATATGGATATCACTGGCCCGGGTACGCAGGGCTTCGACCAGCATCATGTTCACCATGCGGATGACCGGGGCGCCCTCGGCGCTCTCCATCATTTCCTCAAGACTAACCTCCTGCTTTTCCTCTTTTCCGACCTGGATATCGTTGTCGGAATCCCTCATGATATCCTCAAGATCCAGGTTGGTCGTCCCTTCCACCGGCGCCAGCGCCCGGGTCAGCGTGTCCTGAATATCCTTTTCAGTCGCCACCATCGGCATCACCGTCAACCCCGAGATCACATGCAGTTCATCCATCGCCATGATGTCAAACGGATCGCCCAGCGCCACCAGAAGCATCCCGCCGACCTTCATGATCGGAAGTGCCTGCCGCTTCCGGAGCACCTCGGCGGGAATCGATTCCAACAACTGGGGATTGGGGGTAAAATGCGACAGGGTGATCGGCGCCATGCGGAGATATTCAGCCAGGCAGAGCGCGGCCTCAACCGGAGTAATCAGGGAATTCTCGATCAGGTATTTTTCCAGGCGCATCGAGGCCGCCGAGGCGCGATCCTGCGCCTGCTTGAGGGCCTCCGCGGAAATGCCACCCCGCCTCACAAGAATGTCGGCAATCCTGGAACTATGGGCAACCGTTGTCATGACAAGGGAACACTTCTAAGCCAACCGCACACGGGTGTCAAGAACCCCCTGAGCCGCCACCATCCCGGAACTCACTCCGATCCGGCGTCGCCCGCCTGCGCATCCGAACGTAAAGTCCAACGGCAACCAGCGGAATGACAATTCCATCAAACACTAGCGCCAGACTGAAATCCCGGGGCAGATCCGCCAACCTCGCCAGACGTTCCGGAAGAATCGCATAGATGAGCGGATACATCACAAGAAACGACAGGGCCGTCACAATCATGACACTCACGGTTCGCGCCGCATACGTTCTTCCGTCAGGCCGTTTCATTCCCGCCGCCCGACGCTCAAAGCGGATAGAGGCTGACACCAATACCGAACGACTTGAAAATTGTCCCATAATTCCAACTCCGGGTCGAGTCCTGCCCGCGCGTCATCGTGTTTCCAATTCAGAAGGACGGGAATGGCCGACATCCGGATCGGGGCCAGCCAGTCGCCGTTTCTCTTCCCCGTCGTGTCCGTCCAGGCCAGTCTCGGATGCACCTCCAGGTCGCGTCCCTCCTTCGAAACACGCACCGAAACCGCCCTGCCCACAGCGTCCACCTTTTCCGCATGGAACCGATGCCACCCACCCATGACGGACACTCTTGGCAATTCCAGAAGGTTTGTCCGCCCCGTTGTCGCAATCCCATCCTCGCATGTCACCGCCGTGGTAAACCGGCTCCGGGCTAAGCAGGCAAGGGCGGCCTCCCCGTATTGCCCGTAGGGATAGCAGAACCCCTCGGGTGTAAACCCGCCCTTTTTCCTGAGATCCCGATAGCATCCCTCTATTTCAGCCCGGGGATCCGCCAGGGCGCGGAGATTGGCATGACTCCGGCTGTGTCCGCCAAAGACCACCGAGCCACGCGACTGCATGGCGCGAACGTCCGGCCATGAGAGGGTGGGCGTGCCTTCGAAGGTATTCCGCGTTCGGGGAGATTCGCTCACCTGTCCCGTAACCAGGTAGCACACCCCTTGAAATCCGTATTGCCTCAGAAGCGGTTCGGCGTTCTCGAGAATATTTAGATATCCGTCATCAAATGTGATGATCACCGGTTTGGCCGGGAGCGGCCGCCCCCAGCGCCGGTTGGCCACGAGATCGGAGGGCCGTATACTCGCGTAACCCAGTGACCGAAGGCCCTTTAGATGGGTCTCGAAATCATGGGCTGTAACCCACCAGGGAGAATCCTCGGTATCCCCGATTTTGTGATACATGAGCACGGGAATAGAGACCTTTCGGGCTCTTTCGCGGAAGAGTAACACCGCCACCGTCACCAGGATCAACAGCAACACCAGAACGGGAATGAGCCTTGATCTGGTTAACCAGGCGTTCATTACGCGCTGTGGGGAGGAAGCGCTCCGTTTTCGTTCAGATACTCAAGCACATCCGCCGGGATGGCGCCCTTCCCGGGCCACGCCAATTTACGAACCATCGTGAGCGCTGAGTCACTACTCCCGAGCCGAAACACAACGGGATTCCGGGGCAGGATGATGCACGGGGGAAACTCCCCGTCATGAAGTTGGATGTATTTTTCAAGTTTGGCCGGACGAGCGCCCTGGCCATTATACTGGATATATTCACCCGACACCTGGTACAGGTGCTCTTCAACCACGGGTTCGACCGCCTTGGTCTGCTGGGGCGATACCTTCTTCTTCACCTCGGCGACCTTCTCCGCCTGATTTCGCCCATACACCGACCACACGAACCCCGTCTCCGTGAGTTTCTGGACACGCTCCGCAGACAGTGAGCCCATCTTCTTGCGGTGCCGCTGATTCGCCACCCAGTTGGCCAGATTGGGATCGGAAGGATAGGACGAGGGAACGTCGCAGTTGCCGTGCTTTTTCTTGAACTTGATCAGCCGCGCAAACATTTCGGTCCAGACTTTGTCTGCCGGCGCCCAGACAAAATCGATCTGGTTAAGCCGATTCACATAATATTTCTGGAGTTCGCCTATTTTGTGGCGGTATCGTTGCATCGCCACCCAGCGCCCCAATTGGGCGTTCTTCACCCAATTGACGGGGACATGACAATGCCCCTGCTCTTTTTTGAAGGCCTCAAGAGCGCGAAACATGTTATCCCAATCCACTGCCCGCCGCGCCATATCGTAGTCCTCGCTCTGTTCAGGGAAACCAGACCCATTCTCCAACTCAGGATATTCTGTCACGCGCGATTGGGTTCTGACAACTTCTTTTCTGGCTTATTATCTGTCGGCGGCCTTCAGTGCGGCGTCTATGTCACCTTCGGTAAACCGATCCGTCAGTTTCTTCACCAGTCTTCCCTCCGCGTTGTAAAACCAGAACTGGGGCAGTGTCTTGAGATTCAAGGACACGCAGATGGGCGCATTGAAATCCTGGGCCACCACCTTCAGAACCATCAGTCTGTTGGGACGCCTGGCCATAATCCCCTGAAGATAGTTTCCTTCCCGCACGCTTCCCACAGCCTGGGGATAGTGAAAATGCACAACATTGACGACTCCCCGTTTCAGCGAATTTTCTATATCCACCACCTCGCCGCGACTGATCACCGGAGTCTTGTCCGTCTCAATGACATGCCACTTCCCGGCCCCCTTCCAGTCGCGGGTCTCGGCTGCCCGGCCCGGCGCCACGATGCGGGTTGTAACCGCCGGATCCTGATCGATCCCGGCGTCTGCAGGAGGAACAGGAGGACGTACCACCGGGCCCAGAACGTCCAGACTCTTAAGCAGGATCACGGGTTCTGTCAGAAGCACTCCCTCTTTCCTGAACCGGAGCGTATGGTGGTCAATTCGCGAGAGCACAACCGAGTCGTAAGACTTCATGGCCAGTGACAACGAGGCCCTGACCGGGGAACCCAGCACAATGCTTTTAACATCAATCGCATACTCAAGCCGGGGCGCGCCATCATCGGGCTTGAATTGAAACCTCCGGTTGGAATATCCCTGAAAACGCCCCTGCACCTCCGTACTGTCCCGCAAGGTCAGGATGTCGGCGCGGGCCACGCACCCCAGCATCAGCACAAGAGTGAAGAAATGAAACGTCATGGCTTATTCCCATTCGATCGTTGCCGGCGGTTTCGAACTGATGTCGTAAACCACCCGATTGATACCGGATACCTCATTGATGATACGGCTTGAAATACGGGCCAGAGTCTCGTACGGCACACGCGACCAGTCGGCCGTCATCCCGTCCTGGCTCTCCACGATGCGCACCGCCGCCACGTTCTCATAGGTCCGGCTGTCGCCCATGACGCCCACCGACTGGATGGGCAACAACACCGCGAACGACTGCCAGATCCGGGGATAGATGGGATCCTTCTGCATCTCCTCCTGAACCCGGATGTCCGCCTTCTGGAGCAGCGTCACCCGCTCCTCCGTGACCTCGCCCAGAATCCGAACCGCAAGACCGGGACCTGGAAACGGCTGACGGTTCACCAGATTATCCGGCAACCCCAACTCACGACCCAGCAGGCGCACTTCGTCCTTGAACAGTTCGCGGACAGGCTCGATCAACTTGAATTTGAGATCGGAGGGAAGACCGCCGACATTGTGATGACTCTTGATGGTCACCGACGGCCCGCCGATCGGCGAGGCGCTCTCGATCACGTCCGGATACAGCGTGCCCTGCGCCAGAAAATCAACCTGGCCAAACGTGCGCGCCTCGGTTGAAAAAACATCAATGAAGGTCTTCCCGATCACCTTGCGCTTCTGCTCCGGCTCCACCACGCCCTTCAGGGCCGACAGGAACCGGTCCTGCGCAGGCGCTACATGCAGGTCGATCCCGAACGCCTTGCCGAAAAGTTCCTCAACCTGTTTGGCCTCACCGGCGCGACAAAGGCCGTTATCCACAAAGACGCAATGCAACTGCTTGCCAATGGCGCGATGCAGAAGGGCGGCCACCACCGAGGAATCCACGCCCCCGCTCAGACCGCACAGCACATGGCCATCCCCCACCTTCTCCCGGATCGCCACCACACTTTCCTTGATGAACTGAGCCATTTCCCAATCCGGCCGGCATTTGCAGACATCAAACAAAAACCGGCTCAGGAGCATGGCGCCCTGGGGCGTGTGAACCACCTCGGGATGAAATTGGAGCCCGTAGATACGACGGCCCGCATGACCCATCGCCGCCACCGGGCAGGTGTCCGTACGGGCCATCACGGAGAATCCTTCCGGCATTCGCTCAACCTGGTCGCCATGACTCATCCAGACATCCAGCTCCCTTGGGAGGTCGCGGAAAAGGGACGATGAGTCCACCACCGCCACGCGGGCGCTTCCATATTCGCGCTCCCGCCCGGGTTTGACGGCGCCGTTCAACAACGTGGCCGTCATCTGGAGACCATAACAGATCCCCAGCACGGGCACGCCCAGGTCGTAGATCGCCGGGTCGCACAGGGGCGCCCCCTTGTCCAGCACACTGGACGGCCCCCCCGACAAAATGATTCCCGCCGGCTTCCGGGCCGCCAGTTCGGCGGCCGTGATGTTGAATTTCACAAGTTCCGAATAGACCCGCTGCTCGCGGACGCGCCGCGCAATCAACTGGCTGTACTGGGAACCAAAATCAAGAATGGCTATCCAATTGTGCCCCTGCATGAGTGTCACGCCTTTCGGATCAGATCGCGAAATTGGTTGAATAGATAATAGGGATCGTGCGGACCCGGCGAGGATTCCGGATGATACTGCACACAGAACATCGGATCCTTCCGATGCGAGAGCCCCTCCACCGTCTGATCGTTCAGATTCAGGTGGGTCACCTCCACGCTCCCGGCGTCCAGCGTTGCCGGATCCAGCGCGAAGTTGTGGTTCTGCGACGTGATTTCCACGGCGCCCGTCCGTAAATTCTTCACCGGGTGGTTGCACCCATGATGCCCGAATTTCAGCCTGTATGTCTTACCGCCGCAAGCCAGACCGAGAATCTGGTGCCCGAGACAGATGCCCATCAGCGGGACTTTTCCAAGCAGAGAACGCGCCGCCTCGATGGCATAGGTCACTGCTGCGGGATCCGCCGGGCCATTGGACAGGAAGACACCGTCCGGCTTGAGTTTCAGGACGTCTTCCGCCGTCGTCTGGGCCGGCACCACGGTCACGGCCATGCCATTGCGCCTCATGCTCCGCAGAATGTTCCACTTAATCCCGAAATCATACGCCACGATTTTCAGGTCGGCCTTCGGCAATGTGTCGGCAATTCCCCATGATCGCGTGAGCGTTCCTTCCGGATCCCAGGCATAAGCCTTTTTACAGGATACCTTGGCGGCATAATCCTGCCCGTCGAGTCCGCCCCACTCACAGGCCTTCTTAACCGCCTCGGCCTCGCCCACGGCGCCGGTCACGCTGATAAATCCGCGCTGGGTTCCCTCGGTACGAAGTTTTGTGGTCAACGCCCGGGTGTCGATTCCGGCAATGGCGGGAATGTTCCACTTCACCAGGTAATCGCGCAACGACCCGTCCGCACGCCAGTTGCTGGGCGTGTTCATGTCGTGCAGAATGAACCCGCTGGCAAAAAGTTGACGGCTCTCCATATCGGCAAGATTCATTCCCGTGTTGCCGATCTCCGGGTAGGTCATGGTCACAAACTGCCCGCTGTAGGAGGGGTCACTCAGGATTTCCTGATACCCGGCCATCCCCGTATTAAACACCACTTCTCCCAAACCATCCGTGACGGCGCCGACGGAATACCCCCGCAGAATGACGCCATCCTGCAACGCAATAAATGCCTTGCGAGCCCGCTGTTCACCCCAATTCCATTTCGAAACCATAAGCCATCCTTCCGGTGACGCGAAAAAGTTCAGATACTCTAGCGGTTCTATCGTAACTTGGCAACGGTAAGGAGGGTTTTGAAAAAAAAAGATCAGCGGGCGAGATGGTCGGACGCTCTTGCCATAACTTGCGGAGGAACAGCTATGAGTCATCTGCCACAGGGGGGTGTGACATCATGTTACTGACGGAGCACCACCTCGCCCACTGACAGGGATCATCATGAGGCATGTTCAGATTTTCCACAATCAGGAATATCCTGATTCTGCATCAGGGTTTTTCTGATGCCGCGTGAGGCGAAAAAAGCCCGCCGGAGGGCGGGCTTTTCGCGGAATCATCTGTCAGAAAGCTCAGGATCCCTGCGGAAAGGCCATTTCCGGGGCCGGTTTGGCGAGATCGGAAAAGGTGATCTTAACCTGGCTCTTCAACTTCTCGATGAAGGCCTGGAACGACTCCATCTGCTTCTTCTGCTTCAGATGCTCAACCAGTCGCCCCTTCACCTCCGCCAGTTCCGTTGTCTTGCCGGATGAATGTTCGGTCACCTGGATGATGTGATACCCGAATTGGGTCTCCACCACCGGACTGATCGCATTGGTCGCCTGGCTGAAGGCCACGTCTTCAAACGCCTTGACCATCTGCCCGCGCGGGAAGGATCCCAGATCGCCGCCACGATCCTTGCTGGGACACTCGGAATTTTCCTTGGCAACCTTGGCAAAATCGGCTCCATCAACCAATTGCTTGCGAAGGCCTTCAATCTTGGCTTTCTTTCCGGTTTTCACGGCTTCGGTATCCGTTGTCTCAACTTTCACCAGGATGTGGCGCGCCGAAACGGTCTCGGGCTGAACAAAACTTTCCTTTTGCTCGGCATAGAACTTAACGACCTCCTCGTCCGACACCACCGTGTTGGTCGGAACTTCAGTCTCCACCAGCAATTTGATCCGGATCTCACCCGTCAGATTGGATCGGAGTTGGTCGATCGTCATGTTTTCGCGCTTGAGGACATCATCCATGGTCATCTCCTTGGGCAGGCGCGTCTTGATCGTCGCAAGGGCATCATCAATATCCTTGGGCGTGACGGTCACCTTGCGCTTGTCGGCCTCCTGGTTCAACAGGGTACGAACGACAAACCGTTCCGCGGCCTGTTGGCGGAACCGGCCCATCAGGGATTCCATCTGCCCCGGCCCCATCTTGGCGGCCTGCTGGCCCAGCATGGCCTTGATCTGCTGATCGGCTTCGCCGACAGTCAGTTTGGTTCCTCCCACGTCGACCAACATGGCCGAGGGATCAACCGCCGCCGCCGCCGGCGCTTTCACCGTTGAAACCGGCGCCGCAGATTTAACGGGCGCCTTGCTACTCTCGCCGCTCTTGTTACATCCCGCGATCAAGACGGCGGCCACTCCACCGCACACCATAACTGATACCCATTTCTTAAACATAATCTGTTCCTTCTTGTTGATAGATTGTTCCACCATGCCAAATCAAAACGCTGACAATACGACATTGTCATTGCCGATGGCTAGGAAAATATTGGAGGCGCGGATCGGATTCGAACCGATGGATAAAGGTTTTGCAGACCTCTGCCTTACCACTTGGCTACCGCGCCCCGTCTGGAAATCAATATAAACCGCCGCCTTGCGGCGGCGGCACGCGAATCACGGTCGGCTTTACTTCTTCGGCTTGGCTTTGACAGCCGCCTTGGCGGTGTCAATTTTACGCTGAATCTGACGAGTACGACGTTTTCGTTTGGCTCTTGCTCTAAGTTGTTGTCCCATAATGGGCAGGGTAGTTATCAAATCAACACGACCTCTGTCAATGACCGATATAAATGCCCGGCCTTTCCTTCTCTCCGCCGTCGTGGTACATCTTCAGCGTGAACTGGTCGTCCCATTTTCGAGGCCTGCTCCTTGGTTTTATCTGCAGCGGGTTGTCTGTCCCCGGGCAGGCGGCCCATGACGCGGTCTGGGAAAAAATCACCTCGACGCATTTCATCGTCATGCACACGGGCAACACCAAACTGGCCCAAACCGTCTCGGATCATGCCGAAACCTATTACACCGAAATTGCGGGCGATCTCGGCTACACGCGCTACCAGAAATTCTGGGTGTGGGATAACCGGGTCAAGATCCTGATCTATCCGACCGCCGAGGCCTTCGCCACGGCCTGTCATGCGCCGACCTGGGCCGCCGGGCGGGCCAGCGCCGAACGACATGAAATCGCAAGTTACCAACAGAGCGGAGACTCCTTTCTCAACACATTGCTACCCCATGAAATGTCACACCTCATCCTCGGTGATTTCATCGGCCTGGAGCATATTCCCCTCTGGCTGAACGAAGGATTCGCACAATGGGAACAGATCCGACATCCCGCCACACCGATTCCTTTTCCATACCGTCCTGTCCCGATCAAAACCCTGATGACCATGGATATCAGACAGGACCATGACCGGCAACGTGTCGCCCTCTTTTACGCCCAGTCAGCCAGTCTTGTGGGGTTCCTGATTCACACCCGGGGAGGAGAACGGTTCGGCGCCTTCTGCCGCGGCCTGAGGGATGGAAAGGCCTTCGATGCCGCCCTGGCCGCCGCCTACCCGGACGACATTCAAACTCAGGATGCGCTTGAGCAAAAATGGCTCAAGAGTCGGTTGCCGTGAAGCCAAAGTGAAGTGGCGACGTCCGTCATCTCCCCGTATCACTGACGGCCACTTTGACGACCACCTTCACCATCTTATCCGTCCCCGCCATGGGGGCATGGGCATCCTCGGGGAAGAACACGGCAAAGTGTCCGGCGGGAACGGGGATCCAGATCGCGGGACGATCTGTATAGAACTCCAGATCCTTGGACGCATCATACCCGAGACTTTTCAAGTCCGGAACGGCATGGATCCACCCCATGAGATCCGATCCCTCAGCCAGGTACTGGATATCGATGTAACGCCGATGAGTTTCAAATCGGGCCGCCTCCAGTCCCCGTCCGCCTTCGCGCAGGGTATTGACATAAAGGCGATCACCGTCAATCTCCGTACGGCCGACGGGTAACTTACTGACACTTTGATCCCGTATCCAGGCAAAGGCCCTGGCAAAAGCCGGATGAAGCGAATGATAGCGTTTTGCGTTTTCAAGTGTGTCTAAGATCATACCGTACTCCCCGTTGGAGCGTCCTCATTAACAACAATCCCTATGGTTTTCAATCACTTCGTGGTATCATGATTTCCCATTTGGGGAAGACACACCATGACAGATCGAACGAACATGATACCCATTGACGAGACGGAGATCGGGGAGATACTCAAATCCATGGGGCGGCCCGATTCGGCCCGAATACACGCCATTCTCGAAAAGGGGCTTCTCATGAAAGGCCTCGATTTGAACGATGTGGCGGCCCTGTCAACGATTAGCGACCCGGAACTGCTGGGAGAACTGTTCACGGCGGCCAGGACGGTCAAGGATGAGATTTACGGAAAACGGCTGGTCATCTTTGCCCCTCTTTACATCTCCAACCTGTGCGGGAACGAGTGCCTCTATTGCGCCTTCCGAACCCGAAATGACGCCATCAAACGGCATGCCCTGACCCAGTCTGAAATTGCCGACGAAGTGAGAATCCTCATTAATCAGGGTCACAAACGGGTGTTGCTGGTGGCGGGCGAATCCTATCCGCGGGAAGGTTTTTCCTATGTTCTCAAATCCATTGAAACCGTTTACAGCGTCAAGGAAGGCCCTGGGGAAATCCGGCGCGTGAACGCCAATGTGGCGCCCTTGTCCGTTGACGAATTCAAGCAGTTGAAGGCGGCCCGGATCGGAACCTACCAACTTTTCCAGGAAACGTATCACCAGGCCACCTACAAGGCCGTCCACATCGGCGGCCGAAAGGCGGACTATGAATGGCGCGTTACGGCGCCGGATCGCGCCATGCAGGCGGGAATCGATGACTTGGGCATCGGGGTGCTCTTCGGTCTCTGTGACTGGCGTTTCGAGATGCTGGCGATCATGCAACATGTCCGCCACCTGGAACGGCATTTCGGAGTCGGCCCGCATACGATCAGTGTCCCGCGCCTGGAACCCGCATCCGGATCCGATATGGCCAGTCATCCTCCCAAGCCGGTCTCCGATGTGGACTTCCGGAAGATTGTGGCCATCCTGAGACTGGCCGTCCCCTATACCGGAATCATCATGTCCACCCGCGAGAACGCAAATTTGCGCCGGGAAA
>CAYHEL010000034.1:0-12228 GCA_964355415.1 uncultured Verrucomicrobiota bacterium
ACTATGACGGCGTCTCCAAGGACAAGACCAAACTCAATCGCGACTGGGCGAAGACCCCCCCCAAGGAACTGTGGGCGGTGAATGACCTGGGCGAAGGTTACTCGGTGCCAGCCGTGGACGCCGGACGCGTGTTTCTTCTCGATTTCGACCAGATCGGAAAAAAGGATAACCTGCGTTGCTTCAGTCTGGCAGACGGAAAGCCGCTCTGGAATTACACCTATCCCGCCGAGATCAAACGCAACCACGGTATGTCGCGGACCATGCCCGCCGTATCCGGAAACCGGGTCGCCACCCTTGGCCCACTGTGCCAGGTCAACTGCCTCGATGTCTCCACCGGTAAACTCCTCTGGGGAATTGACCTGGTCAAGGACTACAAGACCACGATCCCGGAATGGTACGCCGGTCAGTGCCCCATCATTGAGGATGGCAAGGTCATCCTGGCGCCGGGAGGAAACGAGGTCCTGATGATGGCCGTGAACGCCGACGACGGCAAGATCGTCTGGACCACCCCGAACCCCAAGGGATTCGCCATGTCACACGCCTCCATTCTTCCCCACACCTTCAAGGGTCGGCGGATGTTCATCTACGTCTCTCGCGGAGGAATCACGGCGGTTGACGCCCGCGACGGAAAGTTGCTCTGGGAGTTCGACGACTGGGCCAAGATCATCGCGGACGTCCCCACTCCGGTCGCCATGGGCGAAGACAAACTGTTCGTCGCCCGCGCCTACGAGCAAGGATCCCTGATCCTCCAATTGAAAGAGGAAAACGGCCTCTTTCGCGCGGAACTCGTCAAAAAACTGCCCCGCCGTGTTTTCGGGTCGGATCAGCACACCCCTATTTTCTTCGGTGGACACCTGTATGGCGCCAGACCGCCCCGGGGCGAACTGGTCTGTCTGGACACCGAGGGAACCCCCTTGTGGGCCAGCGGCCAGAATGCCCGGTTTGGTATCGGCGGATACACGCTCGCCAACGGCCTGATTTATATCATGGACGACAACAGCACCATGGCGGTCGTCGAGGCTACGCCGAGTGCCTACAAGGAACTGTCCCGTCGCAAATTGCTGGAGGGCCGCGAGACGTGGGGGCCCATCACCATTGCGGGCGGACGCATGTTGGTGCGGGATTCGCGAACGGACACCCCGAACTCCTCCCGTATGGTTTGCCTGGATATTTCAGAAAAATGAACCGTGACGCGTGAACAATAACCCCATAACCAGTTGTAGCAGAGAATTTCAACGGCCGGATCGCTTCATGCGGAGGCTGTGCCTCGCGCTCGCTTTCGCAGGTTGGATGGCCGCCGCCGAGTCCCAAACCGCCCCTGCGGTGGGCCGGAACTATACGCTCATCAAAACCTACAAGACGGGGTTCACCCAGGCGGCGCGAGGGATAGCCGTGACGCCCCAGGGCCGCATCTATGCCGCAGGGGATCAGGCCGTTCATATCATCGGCCCGAGTGGCGACTATGTTTCCTTTCCCGTTCCCGGCGAACCTGCTTGCATCGCCATCAGCACGAACGGGTTGTTGTACCTCGGCGTCGGCGACCATGTGGTCGTGATGGAGCATTGCGGAACGGAAAAAGGATTGTGGAGCGCCGTGAGTTCGAATTCCGTCATCACTGGAATCGCCGTCGGACGCGAGAGCATCTGGGTCGCGGATGCCGGTCGCCGGGAGATCCTGAGATATTCGCCCGACGGAACCCTCGCCGGGCGGTGGGGCAGTAAAACAAACCCAGCCGATACGAACAGTCTCGTGGTTCCCTCGCCCCATCTCGATGTGGCCGAGGCCGCGGATGGCCGCGTGTGGGTGACGAATCCCGGACGGCACCAGTTGCAAATGCGCGATAAGGATGGAACCCTGCTGAAGACCTGGGGCTTCTTCTCCCACGAAGACCCGTCCGGCTTCACCGGGTGCTGCAACCCCGCTGATTTCACAATCGCTCCGGACGGCGCCATCGTGACCGCCGACAAAGGCGCCCTCGCACGGGTTCGGGTGTTCGATACGGACGGCCGACTCCAGACCCTCGTTGCGGATTCGCAGAAACTCAAAGCCCCCGAATTATCACGACTGGGCGCGGGTCTGGATGTGACAACGGACGGCAAGGGCCAGATCTATGTTCTGAATCCGGTCTCCAAAACCATCCTCGTTTTCGCGAGAAAGGGAAAATGACGTGAGCCCCGTCAATCAACAACGCCGCGATTTTCTCAAAACCGTCCTGCGGGCGGGTGCTCTGGCCGGTCTGGCTGGCGTCGTCATCCCGCCACTGATGCGGAACAAGGCAACCTGTACTCAATCCAGATCCTGCGCCGGGTGCGGGCAGTTTGGTCGCTGTGACCAACCGCAAGCCGTCGACCACAGGAATCGGGCAGGAGAGAGAGCCCGATGAACGGAATCCCCCAGGCGCCATCCACCCGGCGCGGATTTCTGGCGACGGCGGTGCGGGCGCTCATGCTCCTGGCTGGAGGAAGCCTTCTTGGCGCCTGGGTTCTGAAACCCTGGCAAAGCCGCCAGCGGGTGTGGCAGATCGATCCGCTCAAATGCACCCACTGCGGCAAGTGCGCCACGGAATGCGTGCTCAAACCCTCGGCGGTGAAACTGGTTCACGCATTTCCGATCTGCGGTTATTGCAAACTGTGCTTCGGCTTCTTCAAGGCCCAGCAGCATGCGCTGGACGAAAATGCCGAGAACCAACGCTGCCCCACCGGCGCCATCACCCGGCGCCTGATCGAGGATCCCTATTTCGAGTACACCATTGACGAGGACAAGTGCATCGGTTGCGGACTGTGCGCCCGCGGATGTACGGACTTCGGGAACGGCTCCATGTTCTTGCAAGTCCGTCATGACGTCTGCGTGAACTGCAACCAGTGTTCCATCGCCACGGCCTGCCCGGCAGGCGCCTTTGTCCGCGCGCCGATCGAAAAACCCTATCTCCTTAAACGCAGCGGAGGGAGCCGCGCATGAGTTTTCCACCTCCTGAATTCTCCCACCCCCATCCCTTCCCGGTTGTTCAGGATCTCCCGCCCCGTCCGGATCTGTTCATGTACCTGGACATCACGGCGCTGGCCCTGGCGTTGTTTCTGGCCGCGTGGCTCGTGCTGAAAAAACGATCCCGCTTCGGCACGGTCGCCCTCATGTTCGGCTCCATCGCCTACTTCGGGTTCTGGCGCAAGGGATGCGTCTGTGCCATCGGTTCCATCCAGAATGTGGCCCAGGCCCTGTTTGATCCGGGATATGTGTTGACCGCCGCCGCCGCGGCCTTCTTCCTGTTGCCGCTGGCGTTCACCCTGTTCTTCGGTCGTGTCTTCTGCGCGGCCGTCTGTCCCCACGGGGCGGTTCAGGATCTCCTGCTTGTGAAACCCCTCAAGTTGCCGGCGTGGCTCAGCCGGGGCCTCGGAGTCCTGCCCTTCATCTACCTTGGCGCCGCCGTTCTGGCCGCAGCCAACGGGGGACTCTACCTGATCTGCCGGTATGACCCCTTCATCGCCATTTTCAGAACCTCGGGGCCGGCCTTCATGCTGGTGGCTGGCGCGGTGGTTCTCGTGCTCGCCACCGTCATCGGTCGCCCGTACTGCCGGTTCCTCTGCCCCTACGGCGCCCTGCTCCGCCTTCTGCAACCCCTGTCGCCGAGGCGGGCGCAGATCACACCAACTGACTGCGATGTCTGCACCTTGTGCCGGAACGAATGTCCCTTCGACACGATCCGCCAACCGGTTCCGGAGCCGTCCTCTGCGGAGCGCATCCGGGGACGTCGGCGATTGGGATTGGCCTTGATTGCGGCCCCGCTATTGGCCATCGCCGGCGGCGCGGCGGGATATGCCATGGGTCCCCTCTTTGCGCAGACGGCCCGCGAGGTTCCGCTGGCCCGCGCCGTGTGGCAGGCCGAGTCCGGAACGGGCCTGGTGTCCGACCCCGTCGCGGCCGATGCGTTCACCCGAAGCGGCGAGGAAAGCCAGGCCTTGTATGACCGGGCCTCCGCGCTCAGTCGCCGGTTCCGTCACGGCGGGATCGCGTTCGGCGTCTGGTTCGGGGCGGTGGCCGGACTCTTTCTGATCATCACCTCCCGCCAGAAATTCCGTCCGATTTTTGAAACCGATCCATCCGATTGTGTCGCCTGCGGCCGGTGCTTTGCCTCCTGCCCGCGGGAACAGATCCGGATCCAGGAAGCAAGGAAGGAATAAGACTATGGAAACCGATCCTGAAGTGTCGTTACCCCAAGGAGATGTTGCCAGCCTGTGGGGACGGGCTGCCTCCCGCACCGCGGCCGTGGCGCTGGTGTTCTGTTGCGTCGTGCTGGCCCTGCTTCTCTTCAACGCCAGTCTCATCAAAAGTTCCGACCCGTACAATCACCCCGAACTGGCGTCGCTGGTGGATCAACTCCAGGCGGCGGACAAGGCGCGCCAGGGTGCGGATGCCGCCCGCCTGATGTCGACTATCCGCGACCTGGATCGTTCGGCCCGGTCGCAATTCTTCAGAGCCCATGCGGCGGCCAGACAGGGGTGGATCCTGTTTCTGGCCGGAATGGCGGTGTTCCTCTTCTCGGCCAAGGCGGCGTCCGTGCTGAAACGCAAAGCGCCCATGCCCGTCATCCCGGCGGCCGCGCCGCCGGTCTTCACGGTCTCCCTCCGTAACGCCGTTATCGCGATTGTCATGGTAACGGCCCTCGTCCTGCTCATTGCCTCCTACGCCACACCCGAGCAAAAAGCCGCATCGATTCCCGCGAAACAGGTCCACGAATGACCACCGAACCCGCCATCGATCTCGCTCCCGTTGACGAAGCGGTGGCCCGGATCGGCCGCACCAGCGACAAGATCATCCCCATTCTGCAGTCGTTGCAGACGCACTACCGCTATCTGCCCCAGGCGGCCCTGCGGCGCGTGTGTGAACTGACCGACATCACGCCGGCCGGGATCATGGGCATCGCAACGTTCTACTCCCAGTTCCGCCTTACTCCCGCAGGTAAACACACCATCAACGTGTGTCACGGCACCGCCTGCCACGTCAAGGGGGCGGATCGGGTCACGGATTCCCTGCGTCGCGTGTTGAAGATCGAGGACGGCGGCGACACCGATCCGGACGGCGTCTTCACCCTTCAGAAAGTGGCCTGCCTGGGCTGTTGCACACTGGCCCCCGTGGTGCAGATTGACGAGGTCACCTACGGCCATGTGGAACCCGGCGGCGTGGCGCAGATCCTTCAGGCCTTTATCGAACAGGAGGAGGAACGGAAAAAGCGCAAGGCCGCCGCGCCCCCGCGTCCCGACGGCGCCCGCGCGGAAATCCGCATCGGCACCGGTTCCTGTTGCGTGGCCGGCGGCGCCAGCCAGGTTCTCGAAGCCCTGGAATCCGCCATCGCCGCCGTGGGCGCCGATGCGCGCGTCACGACCGTGGGGTGCGTGGGTATGTGCCACAACACACCGCTCGTGGAAATCATGGAATCCGGCAAACCCACGGCCCTGTATGCGCGGGTTCACGCGGCGGATGTCGCCTCCATCATCCGGCGCCACTTCACTCCATCCCGCTGGCGTGATCGCGTCAACCTGTCCGTCTCCGGAATGATGGACCGGCTTCTCACCGGGGTGCCGGACACCGCGGCGGATCGCTGCGGACTGGATTCCGGCTGCCACGCCGTGCAGTCGTTCCTGACCCCCCAGCACCGGGTCGCCACCGAACTCTGCGGCCAACTCGAGCCGCTCGACTTGGACGCGTATCTCCATCATCGCGGCTTCCAGTCACTCGAACATGTGCTGCGGGATCATTCCCCGGATACGGTGATCGAGACGGTGACCGAGGCCGGCCTGCGGGGCCGCGGCGGGGCCGGTTTCCCGACAGGCCGGAAATGGGCCATGGTCCGGAAGGCCGTTGGATCACAGAAATATCTGGTGATGAACGGCGACGAGGGCGACCCGGGCGCCTTCATGGACCGCATGATTCTCGAGTCCTACCCCTTCCGCGTCATCGAGGGCCTCGCCATCGGCGCCTATGCCGTGGGCGCAACCGAGGGCGTCCTGTATATCCGCGCCGAATATCCGCTGGCGGTGAAACGCATGCGCGAGGCCATCCGGATTTGCATGGAACGCGGGTTGCTTGGCGAACGCATCATGGGCCGCGATTTCTCCCTGAATCTGCGCATCATGGAGGGCGCGGGCGCCTTCGTGTGCGGCGAGGAAACCGCCCTTCTGGAATCCGTGATGGGCCGCCGGGGTATGCCGCAACTGCGCCCGCCCTACCCGGCGGAAAAAGGACTGTGGGGCTGCCCGACTTTGGTGAGCAACGTCGAAACGTTTTCGCTGATTCCCTGGATCATGCGGCACGGGGCGCAGGCGTTCGCGGGACTGGGAACACGCACCAGCAAGGGCACCAAGGTCTTCGCGCTGGCCGGTAAAATCGTGCGCGGCGGCCTGATCGAAGTGGCCATGGGCCTGTCCATCCGCCGCATCGTCGAGGACATCGGCGGCGGCGTCGGGAACAATCACACGTTCAAGGCCGTCCAGATCGGCGGGCCTTCGGGCGGCTGTCTGCCCGCCTCCCAGGCCGATACACTGGTTGACTACGAGGCCCTGATTCAGGCCGGCGCCATGATGGGATCCGGCGGGCTGGTCGTCATGGACGACGCCGACTGCATGGTCGATATGGCCCGGTTCTTCCTGTCCTTCACCCAGAATGAATCGTGCGGCAAGTGCACGCCGTGCCGTATCGGCACGCGCCGCATGCTCGACATCCTCGAACGGCTTTGCCAGGGGAAAGGCATGACGGGCGACATCGAAAAACTCGAGACTCTCGCCCACGAGATCAAGCGTTCGAGTCTCTGCGGACTGGGCCAGACGGCGCCCAACCCGGTGCTGACCACACTCCGTTATTTCCGGCACGAGGTCGAGGCGCACATCAAGGGGATCTGCCCGGCCAGGAAGTGCCTCGCCCTGATCATGTACGTCGTCAACGATAAATGCATCGGGTGTACCCGGTGCAGCCAGGTGTGCCCGGTGGACGCGATCCCTCCGGTTCCCTATCAGAAACATTCGATCAACACATCGAAGTGCGTGCGGTGCGGCGCCTGCAAGGATGCATGCCCGACCGAGGCCATAACCATCGAATCCCCGATCAAGGTGTAATATGCCAACGCTGACCATTGACAACAGGACGGTGACCGTGGAGCCCGGCGCCACCATTCTTGAGGCGGCGGAGAAACTCGGAATCCACATTCCCACACTCTGCTATCTTCGCGAGTTCGCTCCTTTCACCACCTGCATGGTGTGCCTGGTCAAGGTGCAGGGAATCGCCCGGCTCCTGCCGTCCTGCGCCACGAAGGCCCACGAGGGCATGGTCGTGGAAAGTGAATCGGACGATGTGCGGTCCGCGCGGCGAACGGCGCTGGAACTGCTACTCAGCGATCACCTCGGAGACTGCGTGGGGCCCTGTCAAAGCACCTGTCCCGCCCACATGGAAATCCCGCTGATGATCCGGCAGCTCGCCGCCGGGCAGATGCGCGACGCGATCATCACCGTCAAGGAACACATCGCCCTGCCGGCGGTGCTCGGACGGATCTGCCCCGAGATTTGCGAGCGCGGGTGCCGCCGGGTTCAATTGGACAATGCGGTGGGCATCTGCCGGTTGAAACGCTATGCCGCCGACGTGGATCTCGCCAGCGGCGCGCCCTATGCTCCGGAACTCAAGTCGGATACCGGCCGGAACGTCGCCATCATCGGGGCCGGACCCGCCGGCCTGAGCGCTGCGTGGTACCTGCGACGCGAAGGGTGCCGGTGTGTCGTGTTCGACGATCATGACCAGCCGGGTGGACAGTTGCGCGAGGGCGTGGATCGCAAACGCCTTCCGCTCGATGTGCTGGACGCCGAAATCGCGACCCTTACACATCTGGGCGCCGAATTCAGGGGCCGTAGCCGCATCACAGACCGGGCCGAATTCGACGCCCTGCGGGGGCGGTTCGACGCCGTCCTTCTGGCCTGCGGCGAAATATCCGCCGAACGAGCCGCCGAATGGGGACTGTCCTATCGTACCAAAGGACTCCAGGTTGACGCCAACACGCTGGAGACAACCGTGGCAGGCGTGTTCGCCGCCGGCTCCATGGTGACGCCCTCGCGCCATGCGGTGCGCGCCGTGGCCTCGGGCCGTTTCGCCGCGCTCACCATTGCCCGGCGCCTCCGGGGCGAACCGGGCGTGGTCGAGGATCGGCCCTACACGGTGCATATCGGACGCCTGCACGACTGCGAGATTCCATTCGCCCGAACCGAGGGGTCGCCTGCGGGCCGCGTCGAACCGGCGGGGGGGACAACGGCGGGTTTTGAAAAGGCCGAGATGATCATCGAGACCGCCCGTTGCCTGCATTGCGATTGCCTGCGATTGCACTCCTGCGACCTCCGCCAACATTCCGCAGACTACGACGCCTCCACGGCGCGCTTCAAGGGCCAGCGTCGGCAGATTGAAAAGGAATGCACGCATCCCAACATCGTGTTCGAGGCCGGGAAATGCATCAGTTGCGGGCGGTGTGTCGCCATCGCCGCGAAGGCGGAGGAGAAACTCGGCGTGGCCTTTCATGGCCGCGGGTTCACCATGCGGATCAAGGTGCCGTTCGACGAGTCCGTCGCCGCCGGCCTCACCGTGGCCGCCCGCGACTGCGCCAAAAACTGCCCCACCGCCGCGCTCAGTTGGAAGGACACATGAATATCGTCATGATCATCCCCGGTTCCGGAGGCGGATTCTACTGCGAGAACTGCCTGCGCGACACCGGGGTGATTAAGGTTTTTCGTCAACGGGGACACGAGGCCACCGTGGTTCCTCTTTACCTCCCCATGTTCACGGACGATCCTGATGTGGCCGGGGAGTCGCCGGTCTTCTTTGGCGGAGTCAGGCTTTATCTCCAGCAGAAGGTTGAATGGTTACGCCACATGCCGCGCTGGATGGCACGGGGCCTGGATTCGCCATGGATGCTCAATATGGCGGCCAAGCAGGCCGGGAATACCCGCGCCAGCGGCCTCGGCAAGACGACGCTGTCCATGATCCGCGGCCAGGATGGCGGCCAGGCCGAGGAATTGGAGCGCTTGATCCAGTGGTTGCAGCGGGAAGAAAAACCGGACATCATCCAACTCTCCTCGATTCTTCTCATCGGACTCGCCGCGCAGTTGAAGGCCCGCCTCAAGGTTCGTATCACCTGCGTCATGCAGGACGAGGATACCTGGCTCGATGCCCTCGATGCGCCCTATAACCAATCTTGCTGGGACGCCATCCGGGAACGGTGCCCGGCCGTGGATCTTTTCCTGCCCGTGAGTCACTCCTATGCGGACTACATGAAGGTCAAATTGGGATTGCCCGCCGATACAGTGCGCGTGGTTTACCCCGGCATCACCACGGAGGAATACCGGAACGCGCCAACTCAGACAGATCCGCCGAGCATCGGCTATCTCTCGAAAATGACCCGCTCACTGGGTTTGGAATCCCTGGTGGACGCTTTTGTCCAATTGAAAAAAAACCGCTTCCCGACTCTCACGCTACGGGCGATGGGGGGACAGACAGGAGACGATGCCCGGTTCCTGGCAACGTTGCGCCGGAAGGTGGACGCGCTTGGCTTCTCGGGCGATGTCAAATTCCTGCCCGGGTTGGATCGCGCAAGCCGGATTGAGTTTCTGTCAGGGCTTTCCGTACTGTCGGTTCCCATGCCGGAGGGCGAGGCATTCGGCCTGTTCATTGTCGAGGCCTTGGCAGCGGGAGTCCCTGTAGTTCAACCGGATCGGGGCGGTTTTCCCGAGTTGATCCGGGCGACAGGCGGTGGCCTGCTCTATGACCCAACCCAACCCGGCGCCCTGGCCCAAGCGCTCGAAACACTGTTGTCCGACCGCGCAACCGCGGCGGAAATGGGGCGGCATGGACAGACCGTGGTGCGGGAAAAGTTTACCCTGAACCGAATGGCCGACGATCTGCTTGGCATTTATACCCGGCTATTGGATTCACAAGGCCGATAAGGGGTCATCGCCCCGCGCACACGAGTTGCCTCACGGCCGACTCTTCCGGGCCGCTGTGGTCTTTCCACAAACTTTCAACAAGACATGAGGGCGTGGTGTGTTCCTCCACGGCCAGTTGCCTGAGCGCCGCCGCGGCGCCACGCGCATACCGATCCGGTTGTATCCCCTGCCCCAGCGCCAGTCGCAGGGTTCCGATCAGCCGGTCATCCCATCCCAGTTTTCGGCGCGTATCCCGTGTCACCCGCTCCACGGCATCCTGAAGGAATGGATTGGTCATCCGGACCAGCAGATCCTCCACATAGGCGGCAAACCCCGCCTGCGTGAAAAGGGAATCCACTCCCCGATATTTCCGGCACAGGGCCTCGCCGGATTCCAGGAGAAACGCCTCCCTCGCCAGAGTCAACAACTCCGGAACCCGCGTCGCCTCGGCCATCGTGACGCCCCCTTTTTCGCGAAGAAGATAACCGATCAAAGCATGCGTGGCATTGTGGCCATACAACTTGGCCTCTTCAAACGGCAGGAGATCCGCCTTCTCCTCAAACACCTCGATTCCCCGCTGGAAACCGGACAACCCGATCCGGGTGATCAGGATCCGGTTGAACGCCTCAACCAGAAAGGCGCGGGACATGTTCGGCGCCACCGCCACGAGTCCCTGCTCCTTAATTTGAGCGGCATCGACGACCACCCCGCTCATCTTTCCGATGACGGTGTTGAGCGCTTGGACATGACTGGAGGCAAGGTCGGATCCCAAACTCGCCGCCAGGGCCGCCGCCAGGATTTCCGCCGCATGATTGTGGTTTTCTGCCGTGTAGATGACGGCCGCAGGCAGTCCCGGATCACGCTTCTTTTCACGCAGGCCGACCGTCAGAATGTCCAGTACGTCGCCCGGTTTGCCCGTGCCGTAAAACGCCACGCTCGGAAGCGCCGTGGCGATCTCGTCAGCCTCGGCGACGGCCCGGATCAATACCTGCCGATCCGTCTCATCCAGGGGGTTGAGAATCTCAACCGGACCAATCTCGTGCGCCTCGATACCCGACGGGGTGGCCACATTGAGTGCGTAGCGTCCCCCATTCCGCCTCATCCCCTCCACCATGGCGGGAACCACTTCCGCAACGACCAACCGCCCGAAGTTTCCCGACCGCCATGCCTCGTAAACAAACAAGCCCGCCTGAATCGCGCCGAAGCCGAATCCGACAAACGTTCGCCCTTGTTTCATCCGACTCCTTGCCCCGTCACCGGTGGTTTGCGTTCGCCGAATCGTTTTGCCAGACCGAGGGTCTCCTCCAGCGGGAGAACTCCTTCCGAGGCGCCCGGGCGCGACAGACTGGCCGCCGCGCAACAACTTGCCAATCCCGCCGCCTCCACCACATCCCACCCCTCATGGAGGCCCAGCAACATCCCCGCGCAAAATGCGTCGCCCGCCCCGACGGCGCCGGCGATATAACCCTCGGGTAACACCAGCGAGCCGCGCGAGGTGCGCCGTCCGGATCGGTCGCGCATATACACGCCCTCCGGCATGTGAACGGCCACCAGTCTCATGTTTCCGAATTCATAAAGCCGTTCCACCGCCTCCACCAAAGCGACGCCGTCAAGACGCCGCTGTTCGTCGCGCACGGTGAGTCCCACCGCCCGCGCCGTCTCGATCTCGTTCAGGATCAGGTAGTCCACATACTTCAAGGCAGGCGGCACGAGCCGGGAAAACCGATCGCTTTCCTCGCTCACCACGTCCAGACTGGTCAGGATTCCCGCCTCCTGGATCGTCTTGAGCAAACCCGCCGCCACCGTGCCGAACACAGGATCGGGTTGATCCATCGCATCCAGCAGGAGAAGATACCCGAGATGAAAAATCCGGCACGGCAAACGGGGGACGTCCACATGATGGGGGCTAAACAGGGCATTCGCCCCGCGATGATGATAGAAAACCCGATCCCCGCTGGTTTCGTCATTCATCACATCCGTGAAGGAGGTCGGCGCCTGATCCGTCATCTGAAGGCCCTGGATGTCCACGCCCAGTTCCGAAAACACGCGCCGCAGGTACTGGCCGTCGGCATCATTGCCGACAATCCCCAGGCCCGCCAACGGAAAAGGCGCCTTGAGCCGCGCCAGGTCGTGAAGCACATTGGCCGGAGCGCCGCCGGGACTGAATGTCTGGTCCTTAATATTGGCCAGCATGCCGCGGCCGGGCAGGCAATCCACCCGCTTGACGCGGTCAACGATCCAGTTTCCCGCCGCTGTGATTCCAGTCCGTTTCGTCATCATGTCA
>CAYHEL010000035.1:0-7882 GCA_964355415.1 uncultured Verrucomicrobiota bacterium
CGTAGGGTTTGACAGCGGGCTTGGCGAGGGGATTGGCGGAGGGCTTGGAGGCGGGCTTGGCGGCGGGCTTCTTGGAGACGCTGACGGTCTTCTTGACCTGAGCCTTGATCGCCTTGGCTGGAGCCTTGGCTTTATTCACCACAGATTTCTTTGCAACAGTCTTCTTTTGGATTGTCTTTTTTGCCATAAAATTACCCTACCCTCTTATGCTGCCTTTTCCCGTCCGGAAAAAAGCACGCCTCAATATCAAACACACACACCGCTGTCAATCCCTACCCCTCAACCCTCCCGAGTCCACATGATAATCGGTTCAGGAAGAGACGACACTTCAATAATTTTGCACAAAACATCGCCCTGTTCGCCCGGAACCAGAAGTTCATCTCCGGCCCGGTGGCCTGCCAGAACTTTCCCCATCCGGCTACTGCAGGAGATGATCTTCATTTCGGTATCCTGGTCCCATTCACCGAGAATATGGTGCTGCTCCGTATGTCCGTCCGCCATTTGGAGCGTGACGGATGACCCCATCCCGGCGACCTCAACAGGAACGCTGGCAAAATCTGTTCCGCGCACCGTGTTCAGATCCTGATCCAATTCCCCACTACGCCGCATGAGAATACCTTGTTGTTCCTTGGCCGCCTTGTACTCGAAATTTTCACGCAGATCGCCATAACTACGGGCCACCCCGATGTCGCGGCTGTTTTTCGGGATGTCCTCATTCACAATTTTTTCAAGCAGTTTCTGACGTTGCCGATAGGATCGCCACGAAGTCAGGCCACCCTTCGGAGCGGTCGCCTCCGCCGCCTCATTGCGCTTGGAAACCAAAATCTCCGCGAGCTGCGGGTAGACCCGCACCATGCGTCCGATCATTGCCGAGGTATCCACGGGCAATTTCCCCATCGCGGCGTACAAATACCTGACAAAACTGGTTCGCTGAACCTCATTCATGCTGTGAGAGGCGGCTTCCAGCCATTCGCGCTGCTGAACAAGTTCGCACAACTGGTTGGCAGCCCTAAGCCGTTCTCCGTTGTAGGTTTTTTCGAGAGACAGAAGAATCTGGAATGCCAGATCCCCGGTCGTCCCCAACCCCCAGGATTCCAACCGGTCTGGACGCCGGGCAAGCCAGAACAAAACTTCAACCCCGGCCTTCCGCATACCCACCAATTCCTTAAACACAGCGGAACAGGCAGAATCCTGTCCCTGATCCAACATAAACCCGACGCAGGAATTAAGCACATTCATCGTCATGGCGGGAATGGACTCGGTAATCGTCTCATAGAGGCGGGCACTATCGTAGTCAACCAGCAGCTTCAATAGCGCATCCAGCCGCTTTGAGGTGATTGACTGGGCGGCAGCCATGAACATGGCCGGCTCGACAAGCATTCCAGCTTCCCGTTCCCAATTCACATGCTCGAGAGCCACAGCCCATTGACGCGCCAGTACCACGACCTGAACGCGAATGCTCATGTCCTTGTCGCCGAACCCCTTCATCAGGAAGGCGAGTCGTTCGCCCACAATCCGGAGACTGGCCGCATCTAGATCTGCAGGCTTTGCGTTGTCGGACAGACTCTCCAGGCGGGAAAAGACCCCTTCCGCCGTGCGCTCGGCCGCCAATTGGGCGAACCAGGAGGAATCATAGGCCTTCGCCTTGTCGAGCAGGGAAATCGGTTCATTCCGCTTGGCGGGAATGACCACAAGGGGATCGGCCTTCAGAGCCTTGCGGGCGGAATCCCAGAAGGTTTTCCAGCCATCCGGCTTGATAATGCCGTCCGACAGGATTTCCTGGAGCCTGGCCACCGGCAAGGGGCCATAACTGCGGAGCGCGATACGAACCAATTCCGCCGCCTCGGTCTCGGCCAACGAGGCCAGTGCCACGGCATCCCGGTATTTCCGGGCCAGAAGATGCGCATCATCCACCAATTGAAGCGTCTCAGCGGCATAGGCAAACGACATCTCATGGCCCATTTTCCGGGAAAAATCAATCGTCACCCGCTCATAGAAGGCATCCACCTTCTTGACCATGCCCACGCCCCAGGTCCGGTCGACACAGAGGAGGCCGGGCTTCATATTTTGAAGGGTATCCAGTCGGCGGAAACATTCGGAAAGGGTAATTCCGCGATCCAATCCGAGACTGATGACAAACTTTTTCCGGACAGGATCATTCCGGAACATCGCGGTGAGCTTCTTGATGCACACCTCCCGGAACGCGGCGTTTCCATTATTCCATTCCGCCCGCATCCCGAGCACCTTGACGGACTCATCCAGACACCCCTGCTCAATCAGGGCATCTTCCATGAGTTCCGCCCAACCGTTGGTCTGGTCGGCCATTCCGGCCCGCCGCAACTCACGCAAGGCGTTCTGCATGTCAGCCACCGGCATACCGGAGGCACCCACCTGGGTCAGAAACCATTCCTCAAACTGATCTTCCCCCATCGGAATGTGCGCTAATGCTTCCATGATTCAGTATTCCCTTGGTTAAAGGGCGGGATTTGTATCACACCACCCAGCCAGGCACAAGGAAGGAAAACGGGGCCTCCCTCGTTGACTCTGCGTGACAAAACCAATACTGTATTTGTCGATTTTCAAAGAAAGGATCCGCTGTCGAATGACGACCCAGTTGATTGAAGCCAAAAAAGGCACCATCACCCCGATTATGGAGACTGTCGCCCGCCTCGAGGGGGTTTCGACCACTCTGGTTCGCGATCAAATCGCCTGCGGCCGCGCCGTTCTGCCCGCCAATCCAGCCCACCCCATGACGCACCCGGCCATCGCCGGGCGCGCCTTCCGGACCAAGGTCAACGCCAACCTCGGCCGTTCAACCGAACGCTCCGCCGCTGGCGAGGAACTCCGGAAACTCGCCATCGCCCTCAAGGCTGGCGCCGATTTCGTCATGGATCTGAGCGTAGGCTCTGATCTGGCTGCTATCCGCGCGGGAATGCTCAAGGCCAGCCCTGTCCCCCTCGGAACCGTCCCGATGTATGAAGCCATTTCCCGCCTCAAGGGTAACACTCTGGATCTCACCCCGAATCTGTTGCTGCAGGTGATCGAGGAACAGGCTCGTCAGGGCGTGGACTTCATGACACTCCACGCCGGACTGCTCCGCCGTCATATCCCCATGGCTATGAAACGGAAAACGGGCATCGTCAGCCGAGGAGGCGCCCTGCTGGCCGAATGGATGAATACCCACAAGCAGGAAAACCCGCCCTTCACCCACTGGGACGAGGTAATCGAGATCTGCAGGAAATACGATGTCACCGTCTCCCTTGGTGACGGCCTTCGCCCGGGTTGTCTGGCGGACGCCAGTGATGAAGCTCAATTCGCCGAACTCGATACCCTCGCGGAACTCGTCCACTGGTGCCGTCGGGAGGGCGTTCAGGTTATGGTCGAGGGCCCGGGCCATGTTCCCTTCAACCAGATTCGGGACAACATGGAACGCCAGCAGAAACTCTGCGATGGCGCACCGTTCTACGTCCTCGGCCCTGTGGTCATCGATATCGCCCCGGGTTACGATCATATTACCTCGGCCATCGGCGCCACAGCCGCCGCCACCTACGGCGCCTGCCTGCTGTGCTATGTGACCCCCGCAGAACACCTTGGCCTGCCAACTGAAGAGGAAGTCCACCAAGGCGTCATCGCCTATCGCATTGCGGCTCATGCCGGCGATGTGGCGCGCGGCCTGCCCCATGCACGGGATATTGACGACGCCATGGCCGAAGCCCGGATGGCGATGGACTGGAAAAAACAGTTCTCCCTCTCCCTCGACCCCGAACATGCCCGGAAACGTTATGAATCCACCCGCGTCTGCAAAGAGAGCGAAGCCGATCACTGCTCCATGTGCGGCCCTGAATTCTGCGCCATGCGAACCAGCAAGAGGATCCATGACAACTCGCCCCATTGACCAAGTCCTTGAGATTATGCGGAAGCTTCGTGACCCCGAGGGCGGCTGCCCCTGGGATCGCGAGCAGAACCTTGAAACACTCAAGCCGTTCCTGATCGAGGAATGCTACGAACTGATTGATGCCATCGATTCAGGCGACCCCGAGAAACACAAGGACGAGCTCGGCGACATGCTCCTCCAAGTCGTCTTCCAGGTGCAGCTCCGGCAGGAAATGGGGCAGTTCGGGTTCGACGACATCTGCACCGTCCTTGCCGAGAAGCTTATCCGTCGGCATCCCCATGTCTTTGCCGACGACAAGGTCACCGGATCCAAAGATGTCCTCAAGAAATGGGAAGAGATCAAGAACAAGGAAAAGAAGACCGGTCGGCGTTCCGTGGTGGACGGCGTCCCCAAGCATCTCCCTGCCCTGATGAAGGCACACCAGGTTCAAAGCCGGGCGGCACGCGTCGGGTTCGACTGGTCGGCCATTCACAACGTCATGGCCAAGCTCGAGGAGGAACTCGAGGAGACCAAGGAAGCGATGCGCTCGGGAAACAAGGAGCATATTGCCGAGGAAATCGGCGATCTGCTGTTCTCGGTTGTGAATCTCAGCCGGTTCCAGAAGCTGCACGCCGAGGAACTGCTGGCTGCCACCGTCCGCAAATTCTCCCGTCGCTTCCAGGCCGTGGAAGCCCGTGTTCACGCCAAAAACAAGCAGATGACCGAGTGTTCATTAGCGGAGCTGGACGAATTCTGGAATGAGGTCAAGCGGGACGAAAAGAATACCGACCCTCACCCCAACCCTCTCCCCTGAACCCGGCTCGTCGGAAAATATGAGGTCAGCGAAGAATCTGCACAGCAGGATGTCAGGCGGGTTCTGGGTGAACTCACCTCCATCGTTTATATTGTACAGGATAACACTCCACCCTCACAACTTATTGCGTGCCGATCGTGGCTTGAGCCAACCGGCCGAGATCCTGAGGCCAGAACCGGTCTTTTGCATAAACCTCGGAATCGGGCTGACGATACGGCGGAAGCTGACGTGTCGGGCTTTCGGGGTCATCAAGTCTGTAGCCTTCCGCCGCAGCCACCGTACAGGCGATGTTAGTGGGATCGGCCCCTTGGATCGTCAACACCGCGCGCGCCCCTTTTACTCCGGGAAAGAGTTTCGCGAGGCGGGGAACATCAGGGGTTCCTGATTCCGACGACACCTGCCCGGGAACCCGCAGGGAACACCCCCCTTAACAACTTACCAACTATCAGGGAATTTTCCTAATATCCGGCACCTCATAGATGGCCTGATCACCTACTGCGGTACAGTTGGCACCCGACAATAGCGGATAACTCAGATATACAGCCGACAATCCATTTGTCGCCCGGACATACGAATACCCGTACAGTAGTTTCGCCTGCGCCGGATCTGTTACATCCATAACCCAAACAGGTGTTGTCAGGAAGTCAGCCAGCAGATACCGCGCATAATTCGTTGAGACCACAAAGTCCACGCTTTGCGCTTCACCCGCAAGACCCACCCACACGGAGCCCACCAAGCGGGACGGTCTCGCCAAAACAAGTTCCATGCGTAGGGCATTGGTTCCCACAGCCATCGCACAGGCCTGCACCTCCCCTGATGCCTGTGCATAGAACAGGACTGAGTCTCCTTCAGCCAGGATATCCCCGCTCCCGGTCACATAGGCGGGAACTTCCTGACCGTCCACCAACACCTTGATCTGTGCCGGATTCAGCGTGTCGACGGGTAGCCCGGCAGACTTCATGACCGCATAACTGATTCGGCACATCCCGCCGGTCGGTAACGCAAACGTCCCGATCATACCTTGCAACAAAGGCCCCGTTCCACGAAGCACCGCCGGGCCATGCAGCTCTGTTTCAAACGTGAACGAGACATCCTCCAGCCAGTAATAGTAGTTGACCGCCGGATCCGGCACGGTATCACGCAACTCATACAGTCGACCTTGTGAATTACCCATCCCCGGAATCATAAGCCCGTTAATCTTGATCCTCTCCCCGTCACTGGCCACGGAGCGGTAGACATTGAATCCCAGATTCTCGAGTTCCACCCCGGTCTCCCAGGCAACCCTGACCCCAGCCGCATCATATCCCACGGTGAAACTCTTCAGCGTCACCGGCGTCGCCGGGTAATTATATCCAAAGTTGGCATTCAGCATGATGGCCTGATACCCGACGTTAATCAGATATTGGGATGGGGTAGTCTTATCCTTCAGATTCGGGGGTACGCCATTACTGACAGTGACCATGTACAGGCCGAACGGCAGGTTCGTAAAGTTGAAGTAACCGTTATTCGTCACCGACCCGATGATCTGGTTGGTCGTAACGGTCGTCCCGGCGAAGTTGGTCACGCCTCCCTGAATCCGGAAGAGGCTGACTCTGACGCCATTGATGCCATACTTATACAAGTCCTCATCTGGCACACCATCCCGGTCCACATCAACCCAGACGGTTTGGCCAATACTACCCAGCACATAAATACCGGCATTCAGCGTCATATTCGTCTCACCGGAAGCCACCGTTACAGGCGCCGTAATCCCTGTCAGCGGATTGGCATCACTATCCAGAGAAGCGTTATTGGTGCCATTCGTAAGAGTGAAATACCAGCCATTATTAGTAGTAAACCCGACCGAATAGGTTCCCGGCACCAGATTGGTGAAGGCATAAACCCCGTTGGTCCCGGTTCGCGTGGTCGCCACCACTCCATTCGTCGCATCACGCAAGGTCACCAGGACGTTCGTCACGGAGGCTTCACTGACATTGATCACGCCGTTGGTATCGAGATCCCACCACATCCGGCCACCAATGGTTGCCGGCAGGTAGAGCCCGGCATCAACCGTCATGTCGTCTTGGCCTGAAGTCAATGTCACGGGATCAGTAATCCCCGTAGTGCGGCTTGGATTGCTATCCAGAGCCACATCATTGGTCGCATTCCGGAGGGTAATGCCATAGCCCGAGGGAGGCATAAACCCGACCGCATAGGTGCCGGGCAGCAAGTTGCTAAACACATAGGCTCCGCTGACATCGGTCAATGTTGTCGCCACCACATTGCTGGCGACACCATACAGGGTAACCGTCACATTCGACACGCCAGGCTCTCCTGCATCCTGAGCACCATTGCCATTCGTATCCGTCCAAACGATATCGCCGATACTGACAAGAGTGGTATCAAGGAAGTCATTTCCCGATGAGGATCCCCCTGATACCAAAGTCACCGGGATTTGGTCATCGTTGGCGCCCACATGGTCTCCGGTGGAGACAAAACCCGCCGCATTGGTCTCGACCACGGTATAGTTCCCCGGAGGCAAATTGGTAAATATGTAGGCACCCGTTCCGTCGGTAAGAACCGTGCCAACTATCGTTCCGCCGCCATCCACCAGCACCACCGTGGATCCCGCAATTCCATTTGTATCCCCAGATTCAGCAGTGCCATTCGCGTTCAGATCAACGAACACGGAACCGCTGAGCGAGGCCGGAGCATCGATCTGGTATGTCGCACCATTGGTTTGGGGCTGAACAGGCGGATGATTGGTAGGAGTCAGGGGCGCCGCCATCACAATATTCGTCTCAATGCCGGGCGAAGTAGCCCCAACAGCCCTGAACGTAATCGTGACATTCGTCGCAATCCCAACCGGCAAAGGCCCAACATCCGTCCAAGCCAACATATTCCCTGACTCCGAGTCAGGCGCTGGCAATGCGGAGAGAAAAGTGATTGTGTTTGTATCAAAGACGTCCGTCAGCGGGACCTCAACTAGCGTCACATCACCGGTATTGGCCACCGTGACGACAAACGTCAAGGTCTCTCCGGGTATCGGAGGGCGGTTTGTCGGCGCCACCAAGATCTTAGTCAACGTGTACCCCGGCGCCACCACATCCACCATCGCATCGTTCGTCGCCGTCACAACCGGGATATCGGGAATGGGCACTCCATTCGTAAACGCGGGCTGCCCCACCACATCCGCCACGTTCGTCACATCCATC
>CAYHEL010000035.1:7982-9857 GCA_964355415.1 uncultured Verrucomicrobiota bacterium
CGCCTTCCACCGCGTTGCCCGCCAGCTTCGTCAGGCCGATCAACGGATGCACCACGTCCACCACCGCATTATTCGTCTGGGGAGGCACAGGCACTCCGTTTGTCTGCGTGATGGCTGAATCAACCCAATTGGTTGTTAAGCCTGGCAGGGTGCTGCTAACCGCGGTAAAGGAACTGGTAACCGTTATGGATGCCCCGACAGCCAAGAGGCCGGCGTTCGACCACACAAGCATGTTCCCGAGCTGCCCGTCAGGCATGGGGACGGCAGAAGCGAATGCGAGGTCGCTTGTATCGTAGGTATCGCGGAGGAGGATCGTATCAAGCGCCACATCCCCCGTATTGGTCACACTCAGCGCGAACACGACGCTTTGATCGACAGCGGCCGGTCGGCCGAGCGGACTCACCAATGTCTTCGACAACAGATAACCCGGAGCCACAATCTCGTTGGTTGCCGTTGACACCTTGGGCGCCAAAGTCATCCCGTTCGTCGATACGACCGAGACGGTTGCCCTATTCGTCGTCAGTCCCGATGCGGTACTCCGCAATGCAGTGAAACTCACAACCATGCCCGTACTGGAGCCGATGCTCAACGGCCCGGCATTTGACCAGACAATACTCCCGGCCACTGGGTCAAGGAGACTCTCGGCCGGAACAGCATTGGAATACGCCAGATAGTTGGTTTCAAAAGTATCCGTAACGAATACCGATGCCAGCCCTACCGGACCGCTGTTGGAAACAACGATGCTATATACCACCTCTTCGCCAACTGCGGCTGGACGGCCAAGGGGGCTGACAAGCTGCTTGACGAGATCAAAGCGCGGGAGGACCAGGATGTTTGTAGCACTGACCGGCGGCTCATTCCGCTCGTAGACGTTGGTTCCGTTGATGGTCGTGTTGGAAACAATGTTCGCCACGTTGGTATAGGCACCGACCGCGGCAGGCAACAACTGGGCGGAGAACCGGAATGTCACGGATTCATTCGTGCCGATCGAGGAAGCCGGAGGAGCACTGTTGGTATCACTGCTGATCCAGACCGTGGCATCCCCCGGGGCGCCAGTTGCCTGCCAGGTAAACCCTGCGGGAATCAACGTTCCCGCAAGAGTTGTGGTGTCGAAGAACACGGATGAAATCCTGTCCGTAATGGCGACATCGTATGCTGTTGCCAATCCCTGGTTCGTCACCGTCAGGGTCATCGTCACCACGCCATTTGTCGGTCCCTGCATGGTCTTGAGCAAACGCAAGTCAGGCTCAACAATCCGCGTCAGGACGATTCCCGAGACGACGGTATTTGATCCGGGCTCCGAGAACGTGGCAAACGCCATATTCGAGTGAACCGTCTGGCCAGCCACGGACATCCCGGCATTCGCGGCATTAGTCATTGCCACCGCCTCAACCCAGATCCTGAAGCGGTTGTTGCCCGGGTTATTATCCCCTGTAACCACAGTATTCCCGCCGAACTGAACGACCAGCGGTGCGCTATTTGATCCAATCCCCGCAACACTCGAAGGAGTTCCCAGTGAACCACCGAATCCCGCCACATCGACCCAGTTGGTCAAAGTCATCATCCCGGAGGGTATGACATCCGTGACTGTCAAGTTCGTGATCGTTCCTTCCGGCAACGTCACCTGCACTTGATAGGTTACCACTTCCCCGATTTGGACATTGTTCGTTGCCGAATCGAATGCATTCGTTTCACTCGTCCCGGAAAATGCCTTGGATATCGTTAGCCCCGGGCTCATGTTCGTCGCCGTCGCCACCTGCCCCGTCACCACCCGCTGGTAGGCCGACGGACCATTGATCGTGTCGCCCGCCACCGTCGCCCGGTTCGTGATCGCATAGTTCGGCGGTATATTTGAGGAGGCGATCACGTCGAACG
>CAYHEL010000035.1:9957-12175 GCA_964355415.1 uncultured Verrucomicrobiota bacterium
CCACAAACTGGTTCGTCGCCGGCGGCTGCGGGTTCCCCGTATAGGTCACCCACGACGTGTTCGTCCCGAAAGTCCACGTCGTCGTGTTCGTTCCCGTGTTCAGGTTCGTGTTCAACACCACCGTCGTCACGTAGATGTCGAAACGGTTGTTGCCCGCGTCGTTATCCCCCACCGTCACCGTGTTGTTGCTGAACACGAACGCCACGTTCGTCGGCGTGCTCACAACCCCAAGCGGAGAACCCAGCGCCCCGATGAATGCGCTGTTGTCCACCCGGTTCGACACGTACTGCATCCCGCGCGGCAACCGGTCCGTCACCGCCAGGTTCGTGATCGTCCCCTCCGGCAGCGTTACTCCAAGCTTGTACGTCACCAGCTCGCCGATCTGTACACGCTGCCCGGCCGAGTCCGCAGGACTGTTCGTCTCGCTCGTCCCGTCGAACGTCTTTAACAGCACCAACCCCGGGCTCATGTTCGTCGCCGTCGCCACCTGACCCGTCACAACACGCTGGTATGCCGATGGACCATAAATCGTGTCGCCCGCCACCGTCGCACGGTTCGTGATCGCATAGTTCGGCGGTATATTTGAGGAGGCGATCACGTCGAACGTGAACCGGATCCCCTCGTTCGTCTCCAGGCTGCTCGCCGGGGTCGCCACGTTCGTATCCGACAGGATCGTCACCGTTGCCCCGCTGCGGTTCAGCAAGAAGCCCGTCGTCACCCCGTTCCCGTTCATCGTGAAGTTCGTCACCGATCCCACATCAAAATACACCGTATCCAGAACATCCGTGACGATCAGGTCATACGCCGACGCCAGACCCGTGTTCGTCACCACCAGCGTGATCGTGTTGGTGTCCCCCGCATCCATCCGGTTCGTCGCAAACGACTTCGTTATCGCGATAAAAGGCTCCACGTTCGTCGTGATCACCACAAACTGGTTCGTCGCCGGCGGCTGCGGGTTCCCCGTATAGGTCACCCACGATGTGTTCGTCCCCTTCGTCCACGTCGTATTATTCGTCCCCGTGTTCAGGTTCGTGTTCAACACCACCGTCGTCACGTAAACATCAAAGTTGTTGTTGCTCGCCACATTGTCGCCCACCGTCACTGTGTTGTTGCTGAACACGAACACCACGTTCGTCGGCGTCGACACCACGCCCATCGGCCCGCCCAGCGTCCCGACGTAGCTGTTCGTGTCCACACGGTTCGTCACGTACCCCATCCCGCGCGGCAACTGGTCCGTCACCGTCAGGTTCGTGATCGTCCCCTCCGGTAACGTCACGTTCACCTTATACGTCACCCGCTCACCGATCTGTACACGCTGCCCGGCCGAGTCCGCAGGACTGTTCGTCTCGCTCGTCGCCCAGAACACCTTCGTCAAGGACAGGTTGGTCACCACAAACACGGCATGGGCATAATGCGTGCCGGTCGTCACGCGTTCCTCAAGCCCGCCGGGGACAGGGTCGTAGAGCGTGTCGTTGCTCACAGATGCCCAGTTTGTGTGGGTACTATTAGGTTGAACAGACGAGGCGACGGCAGCGATGAAGGTGTTCGTCGCGGCCTGGCCGGGATTCAGTGGAACATTATTCGTGATAAAGAACCGCACCAGCATGCCAGAGGTGACATTCGAAACTGTATAATCCCAGCCTGGCGCCGTAACAAAACCGCTGATGGCATTGGTATCATAATGATCAGGCTCAATGAAGTCTGACACGACTACATGGTAGGCCGCAGCCAGCGCTGACGAAGAATTGGTGGCGATCAGGGTGATAAGGCTCAAATCGCTTGCGTCCTGGTATACTTCGTGTCCCCCGTTGATCAGTTTTTCCACCGCTACCTTCGGCTCGGCCACATTGTACCAGACACTGGTCGCCGCATTGGTCACGAAGGAATCCCAGACCACGGCAGAATTCCGATTCGAGGTGGAATTCCCCACAAACCCGGTATTCGTGGCGATATCCAACATTACCAGTTCGAGATACAGGTCGAAATAGTCATTGGTATAAACCCCATCCGCATTATTGGTCAGCGACGGGATGGTGAACCGGACCGTTTTGCCAGAGCCGTCATTCGTTCCGCCCATGCTCAAGGAACTATTGGGTGTGGGGTCACCATCCGTGATGACCAGGCCAGCGTTGGTTGTCATCCCGAACTGGGGTCCATTGGTTAACACCACAAACTGATAGCCGAACCCGGGATAGGTGAGTCCGGCATTCGTGTTGCC